>PBLJ01000069.1 GCA_002721705.1 Opitutia bacterium | reverse complement strand
GGCCAAGGTGAAGGCCAGGGGCAAGGGCAAGGCGAAGGCCAGGGCCAAGGTCAAGGCGAAGGTCAGGGCCAAGGTGAAGGCCAGGGGCAAGGGCAAGGCGAAGACCAAGGCTCGCCTTCACAATCGAGCACACCGTTGACAAACCAAGACACAGCGCAAGCTCTCGCCCAAACACTCGATGCCCTCGATCAAGCTCTTAATGCCGTGGATAATCCTTTCGCATCGGATGCTTTTCCGGCAGACGGTGGTACTCCCTCGGACTCTTCTCTCTCTCAAGCAGCCCAAAGCGCTCAAGCTGGACAACCCGGAGAAGGGCAACCCGGAGAAGGGCAACCAGGGCAAGGGCAACCAGGGCAAGGGCAACCAGGGCAAGGGCAACCTTCGTTAAGCGCAGCTGCAGCTCAAGCGATGGCCGCGGCAGCCCAAGCTCAAGCTTCAGCTATGGCCCAGTCACGAATTCCGGGGCAAAGTCCAAAGAGCGAAGGCAACTCGTTGAACTCGGGAGAAGGAGCGGCAGTGGATGCTCCATCCATGGCCTATAAAGACATCGATAAACTGGAGTTGGATAAATCAAAAGATGGCAACTGGGCGAAGTTACGGGAGAAAGACGGGAAAGACCAAACCAACGCCAGAGGCAAAGAAGTATCCGGTGAATACAAAGCTCTGGTCGATGCTTATTTCGAGGCCATTTCCAAAAAGGCTCGCGATAAGAAATAGCTTTTGAAAACAAGAAGTAAATTTACCAAATGAAGTGAGTGGAATTCGTAAAATGAAATTTATTTGTTTGTTTCTATGCTTGGTTGTTTCGGGAACCTGTCAGGTCTTCTCTCAGGAAGACGATTCACCTAAGAAAGAAACAGGAAATCCCTTCCAGACCAATCCCGACTTGGATCAGAAGATCAAGCAATCCATTCAGTTCCTGATCAGCAAGCAACGGGAGAAGGACGGTGCCATCACCGATCGGGGCAACGACACCACCATGACGGCCCTCGCCATCATGGCAATGGCAGCGGTCGGCAACCAGCCCATCCATCCCAACAAGGAGGGGGTTGCCATGAAGAAAGCCCTGGATTTCGTTCTGCAAGACGGAAAACAGGATGACCACGGTTATTTCGGCAACCGAGATGGCGGTCGAATGTATGGGCACGGCATCATCACCTTGATGCTTTCCGAGATGCTGGGGATGGGGGTGGATGAAACGCAAGACAAACTCCTCCGCAAAAAATGCAAAATGGCAATCGACCTTATTCTACGCTCGCAGAAAGTACCCAAGAGCCCCTCCCACCAAGGTGGTTGGCGATACAGTCCGGACGCTAGGGATGCCGACCTTTCCGTAACAGTCTGGCAACTGATGTCGCTTCGATCTGCGAAAAACGCCGGCTTGGACATCCCGGACCAAGCCATCAGCGATGCCGTTAAGTACCTTGAACGCTCCTACCACTCACGCATCGTTAAAAAGGATGGTAAAAACGTACCGGTGAAGGAGAAGTCCGGGTTTGCCTACCAACCCGGTGGGCATCCCGAATACACGACTACAGCCGCGGGATTGCTCGCTATGCAGGTCTGTGGTGAATATGCATCGGATTCCCCCTTCGTGAAAGGGGCCGCGGACTGGCTCAAGGACAACGGGCCAAACACGGGGAGGAAATTCTTTTACTATGGCACCTACTACTACGCCCAAGGCATGTACCAAAGGGGCGGAGAACATGCCAAGGAAGCCCGGCAGAAGGTAGAGAAAATCATGTTGGGCATTCGGCGTCCGGACGGTTCCTGGCATGGACATGGTTCCGAGGGCAGCGCCGGACAAGTATACTCGACTTCCATGGCGATTCTCGCCTTGGCAGTGAAATACCACTACCTTCCTATATACCAGCGCTGACCCGGCGAATGGGCCGTTATAGCCCGTAGACGCGACGAGCGACCCCGCCTTCAATGGCAGCTTGCTCATCTATGGAAAGCGTGGAAATAAAACGCCTCACCAAGCCTACCCAACTCGAGTAATCGACGGCAAGGAGGGCAACCGGCCAATCGGAACCAAACATCAAGCGATCGGGGCCAAAGGCCTCGAGGGCTACTCCCATGTATGAAACCATTTGGCTCTCCGTCCAGTTTCCCCACTCCCCTTCCGTCGCCATGCCGGACAATTTACAAGTTACGTTGGGACGCTCGGCCATCTGCTTCATGAGAGTTGCCCAAGGTTCCATGAGATTATCCCGAATACGGGGTTTGGCAACGTGGTCGAGAACGAAAACAAGATCGGGATGCATGTCCACGAACTCGATCGAGGCGGCTAGTTGGCGCTCGTAAATCAGGATATCGTAGACCAGATCGAACTCCTTCAAGCTCGCAACGCCCCGGTTGAAGGACTCACCCAGAATAAAACGATCATCAGGCTCGTCCTGCACGACGTGCCGAACTCCCTTAAGCAAAGGGTTGTCGGCATAGGGGGCCATGATCTCGGCGACGTTCTCGTCCGCTAGAGGAAACCAGCCAACCACCCCTTTGATGAACGCCTCTTCGGCTGCATGCCGAAGCAGGGTCTCCGTTTCAGCGATGGTTTGACTAGCCTGCACGGAAACCACCCCGTCGATGCCGACAACGTCGATTTCCTTCTTCAAGTCCAGGGGCCCAAAGTCTCGCTTGAGAACCCCCATGTTTTCGTTCATCCAAGAATACTCGATGGGATCGTAGTTCCAAAAGTGATGATGGGAATCGATTTTCATGATGAATTAAAATTTCTTTCCGCGAGCTTGCATTTCATTCAGCATGCGAGCCCACCCTATTTGCTTAAGCCTAGCAATCATCTTGCGATAACCAGTTCCGTAAACGGGGCTTTTATCGGTTTTCATGTTTTCCATCAAATGCACGGCCAAACGTGAAGGGTCTTGCCGCAGAACGTGGTCGGATCCCAAGTTGCAAAAACCTTCGATGACGTCGGCAGGCCCTTCCACTCCCCTTTCGTTCAACCAAACGTGCATCAGCTCGTGAGAAATCACTGAACGCAGCTCCGCCTTGGGCATGCCGAACAAGACGTAGATAATATGCGAAAACGTGACCGTGGTTTCTCCCTTGGAGGATTCCTTGCGAAAGCGGCTTACGGTCAATCCTTTCAAATTGCCACCCACGTGTATGCGCTTCGCCTGGTTGTTCAATTCCCGCTTGGAAACCAGCTTGAACTCAACCTTTCCCTCCGGAGACGCAATGCCTTTGTCTTTCATCATGGCACTCAATTCCGCATGTAGTTCAGACAAAGTCTCTTTATCGAACACGGCATCCTGCAGACAAACTCGACAAACTACTCGGCCATCCGAAAATTGTTGTTTAGTGGAAGCTCCCCGCCGCGGAAAAAAACGCCTGCATGATCCACACTGGAAGGTCTGGGACTGGTGTTGGGAATGAACCAAGTTGCCCCACTGCCCTAGGATGAAGCGATCGCCGCCCTTGAAACTCTTGCCGCAAGCAAGGCAATGAAAGCAGGATAGATGATAGGTCTTGTTCGCGGTCTTCTTAATTCTCGTGGTCAGAGGCAAATTGCATGCGGCGCAGCGCTCCTTGCCAACCCATTTGCGAACGTACTCACGGTCGACTTGTGAAAATTCATTCAATTCGAAACGACGCTCCAATGGGCCAAAGCGAAGAAAGATGAAGGAGCCTTCCGCGAAAGTGAGTTCCGCCAAAGCGCGACGGCCATTCGTCATGGTCCAGGTTCTTTTTTCAGCCCACGCGGAATCCGCGCCCAGAAGCAGGAAAGGGATAAGCAAAAGGTGGATGCGTGTCAAAAGGATCACGGTTGGACAAGCATCCGTTCCCACCTATCGATTTGTTTCAGCACTTCGCTTGCTCCGGGCATTCCAGGCTTTTCGCGGCGAGAAAAAGCGCGTTCAAGGTCAAACACTTCCCGCCAATCGTCTCCTAATTCGGAACAGATCGAGCCGGCTTGCTCGTCGGTCAGGTCAGGCAAGGAAGCCTTCTCTGCCTCGGCAACCGAAACCATTTCTCCTACGGCATGATGGGCTTCACGAAAAGGAACCCCACGCTCGACGAGGTAATCGGCCAAATCGGTGGCGAGAAGCAAAGGGTCGGAAGCTGCTTCGCGGCAGCGGTCGAGGTTGAAAGCCAAGCCATCGATCACACCGGCAAGTACGGCTAAGCCCATGCCCAAGTGATCATAGGAGTCGAAAACGGGAGGCTTGTCCTCTTGGAGGTCACGGTTGTAGGTGAGAGGCAAACCTTTGACCGCAACGTAAAGCGTTTGCAAATTGCCCACCAAACGCCCTGTCTTGCCACGCAATAATTCCAGGGCATCTGGATTTTTCTTTTGAGGCATAAGCGAAGAACCCGTGGTGAAGGCATCGGGAAGTTCAACGAATCCGAATTCGGTGGAATTCCAAAGAATCAGGTCCTCGGCCAAACGAGAGACATGCAAGCCACAGGTCGCGCATGCTCCGGCGAATTCCAGAAAAAGATCACGGTCGGCCACGGCGTCCATGCCGTTGGCGGTAAGCCTAGGTTCGGCATTTTCATCCACAAAACCTAGTTCGCGAGCAACGAATTCCCTATCCAGGGGCAAGGTGCTTCCGGCAATCGCCCCGGAACCGAGAGGACAGACGTTGGCATGATCGAAAGTCTCGCCCAAACGCACGCGGTCACGACCAAAAGCTTCCAAATGAGCCAATAAATGATGTCCAATGGTAACTGGCTGGGCCCGTTGCAAATGAGTATACCCAGGCACGGGATCGGCGGCGTGCTTCTTTGCTTGGGCCAACAGCGCCTTCATCACCACCTCCAAGGCTTCACCCAGCTTGACGCATGCATCCTTGAAGAAAAGCCGCATGTCCGTCGCGACTTGGTCGTTGCGACTACGTCCGGCATGCAACTTGGAGGCGGCGGGCGTCTTCACCAGAAGAGCCTGCTCCAAATTCATGTGAACGTCCTCGAGATCCGCGTTCCATTCAAAAGACCCATCGTCGATCTCCTCCATGATTTCATCGAGCCCGGCATGAATGGCAGCTCGTTCTTCTTCGGAGAGAAGGCCGACCTTTGCCAGCATGGCGGAATGCGCCTTGCTACCGGCCACGTCGAACGGAGCGAGTCGCCAGTCAAAGGATACGGACTCGCCAAACCACTTCATCAACTCGGAGGGTCCTTCCGTAAAACGACCACCCCAAGTCACCTGTTTCTCTTCGGTCATGGGAAAAAGGATTTTTCAAACGGACCGCTTGTCCGCAACCTTATTCACAAGACGACTGAAACCGGTGCGCGTATCGAGTAGAGGCGTATATCAGCTTTCGGAGTCGATGGAAGCCTTCTTCTTGCCGGAGCCGGTTATCTTGCGGAGCAACCAGAGAAGGGGGTCGTAATAACGGTCCACCACGCGCTCCTTCATGGGAATGATACCGTTATCGGTAATCTGAATGTGCTCGGGGCAAACGTCGGTACAACAACGAGTGATGTTACACATCCCCGAACCCAGTTCATCGCGGGTCTCGGGAACGCGATCCTCGACGTCGAGAGGGTGCATTTCAAGAGAGGCTACGCGAATCATGAAACGAGGTCCGACAAAAGCATCCTTGCGATCCTGATCACGCAATACGTGGCATACGTTCTGGCAAAGATAACACTCTATGCACTTGCGGAATTCCTGTACCCGTTCCACGTCGCGCTGCATCATACGGTAATTGCCGTCCGCATCCTTCTTTTTCGGCTTGAAAGGCTTGATGCGCTTGTTCTGGTCGTAATTCCAAGAGACGTCGGTCACGAGGTCCTTCAGCACGGGGAAGGTTTTGATGGGACGTACCGTGATCAATTCGTCGGAACCAAATTCATTGATGCGCGTCATGCAACTTAAGCGGGGTCGGCCGTTTATTTCCATGCTGCAGGAACCACATTTACCTGCCTTGCAATTCCATCGAACGGCAAGGTCACCCGCATGTTGAGCTTGAATGAGATGAAGGGCATCGAGCACCACCATTCCACGGTCCAGTTCAACGGCGTAATCCTTGAATTCACCGCCTTCGGCATCTCCGCGCCAAACCCTGAAAGTGCGTTCAGCCATCGTTTTCCGCCTCCAGTTCTTCCAGGGTGGCATTGGCAATGGCCTCCAAATCTTCCGGTGGATCCTTTCGCTCTTCCTTACGGGCCTCCAAACGACCGCCTTCACCGGGACTCAAGATAACGTTGTACTGAAGCCATTCGTCGCGCTCACCTTCGAAATCAGTACGCGTGTGAGCCCCTCGGCTTTCTTCCCGCACGAGAGCGGCCCGAGTGACCGCTTCCGCAGTGATGATAAGATTGGGAAGGTCAAGAGCCACGTTCCAACCAGGATTATACTGGGCTGAAGCATGCACCTTCACGGTCTTGGTTTCCTCTTTAAGCTCTTCCAATTCATCCAAGCCTTTTTGCAGATCCTCGGCATTCCGAACGATCCCGACGCAACTCTGCATAATTTGCTGCAGTTTCTCCTGGATTAGGTAAGGATTGGTTCCTTCTTCACGATTGAGGGGAGCGGTAGCTGCTCTCATTAGTTCCTGTACGCGATCCTCGTCCACGTCGGGCAAGGAATCCAAGGTGTTGGCATACTCGATGGCGCCATCTCCGGACAATTTGCCGAAAACAAGAAGATCCGAGAGGGAATTGCCACCCAAGCGATTGGCTCCATGCATGCCGCCGGCGCATTCACCGGAAGCAAAAAGACCGGGTACGCAGGTCTGTTGCGAATCGTCATCCACTCGAATGCCACCCATGAAATAATGCAGGGTCGGTCCCACTTCCATGGGTTCCTCTGTAATGTCGATCTCAGCCAGTTCCTTGAACTGATGATACATGGAAGGTAATTTGCGTCGGATAAAGTCAGCCGGCCTTCGCGATGCAATATCGAGAAAGACACCTCCATTTGGAGACCCCCTACCCTCCTTGACCTCACGGGTGATGGCCCGCGCCACGACGTCGCGAGTCAACAACTCGGGCGGACGCCGCGCGTCCCGATCGCCACCCAACCACCGCTGGGCTTCTTCCTCGGTATCCGCAGTCTCCGGGGCGAAACGCTCCGGAATGTAATCGAACATGAAACGCTCGTTCTTGTTATTGAGCAAAATACCTCCATCGCCTCTCACTCCTTCAGTAACCAAGATGCCTCGAACGGACGGCGGCCACACCATGCCGGTGGGGTGAAACTGGGTGAACTCCATGTCAATCATCTCGGCTCCTGCTCGATAGGCCATGCCCAAGCCGTCCCCCGTGTATTCCCAAGAATTGGAAGTTACGCGCCAAGCCTTCCCTCCGCCACCAGTCGAAAAGACCACGGCCTTGGCTCGAAAAAGAACGAAACGTCCAGTCTCTCTCCAATAGGCCAGCAAGCCCGCCACCTTGCCATCTGAATCCAGCAAAAGATCCAAAGCCGTGCACTCCATGTGAGTGTCGATTCCCTTGTGGATGCAAAAATCCTGCAAAGTGCGAATGATTTCCAAACCCGTGCGGTCTCCCACGTGAGCCAGTCGGGGATAGCGATGACCACCAAAGTTGCGTTGGTTGATGAGACCATCCTCCGTGCGATCGAATACTGCGCCCCATTCTTCCAGTTCACGAACACGGTCGGGAGCTTGCTGGGCATGCAACTGGGCCATTCTCCACTGGTTGAGGAACTTGCCGCCGCGCATGGTGTCGCGAAAATGAATTTTCCAATTGTCGCGGGAATCGACGTTCCCCAAGGCGGCTGCCACTCCTCCCTCGGCCATGACGGTATGAGCTTTTCCCAAGAGCGACTTCGAAAGCAAACCCGTACTCAATCCTTGGGAAGCAGCCTCTATGGCCGCCCGAATGCCCGCTCCTCCAGCGCCTACAACCAGGACGTCGTGCTCAATCGTCTGTAATTCAGAAACACTCATCCAATCAATCCCAAGTATTGTAATCCGTGAAAACACCCATGGAAACCATACGAACGTAAAAGTCGGTGAACCCCACCCAAATCATGCTGACCCATGCCCAGCTCATGTGACGGGCATTGAGAAGGCTGACTTGCTTCCAAGCCTTGTGCCCCAAGTGCTCCTTGCCCGCGGAGCAACTAAAGCAATCGCCGCGACCACCCACTAAATGGCGAAAGGCATGACACCCAAAAGTGTATCCACTCAGCAAGACGACGTTCACGCATAAAACAAGGCTGCCGACTCCGATCCCGAATTCCCCATGCATGATGTCTCCATTTTTGAAGAAAGACATAACGGCATCGTAGGAAAGAATAACGATGTATCCGATCGCTATGTACAATGTGTAGCGGTGAATATTCTGAAAAAGGAAG
This sequence comes from Opitutia bacterium, assembly GCA_002721705.1. Classification (GTDB taxonomy): domain Bacteria; phylum Verrucomicrobiota; class Verrucomicrobiia; order Opitutales; family Seribacteraceae; genus UBA2993. The sequence goes on along the minus strand of PBLJ01000069.1, from coordinate 10,112 downwards.
AGGGCAGATTCTCCTTTATATTTTTTCTGAGGATAGGACGTAACGGCGCATGCGGGCGGTGTAGCAAAGTAGGAACGGTAGTAAAACTTACGGTAGTAATAACAGGTCATCCGGAAAGCCAAGGGGCCGGCAAGGATGAAAATAGCGGGAGAAGGCGGTAACCAAGCGGGCCACCAGCGCGGCCATTCCCCAAACCATGCATGAGCGAGGGGCGCCGCCCCCTGGGCCGTTTGATCGATATAGAACAAAGGCGAGTAGAGTGGCGAAAGGTAGGCTTCCGACCAATAATGGCTTGCTTGAAACATGGCCCACGTGGTGTAGAGGACAAAACAAAGAAAACCCGCCCCCGTGACCAAGGGTTCCACCCACCAACGATCCACCCGCCCGGTGGAGGCGAAAGAAGTGGAATGTCCGCCAATTTCTTGAGCCATTAGCAAAGGATACGTTAAGCAATGAAAAGGGGTAAGTTCGTTAAAAGTCAATCTAGCGTTTGTTGCCGTTAAACCAATCCAAAATTACAAGTTCTGGCGAGGCGAAAGGAGTGTATTAGCTACATGAAAGTCGAGAATAACCAGACCTGAACCCCATACAGGAAAGAGCTCACGAGAAGAGAGGGCGCTTGTTGAGGTGCAAGTCCAGTGAACAAGCGGATGGTTACAGGAGAAAGGCGAATTTAAAGGGGGTAAACAGATCAGTGGCCCGTGGGATATTGCGTGGCCGAATTTGGTACTCCTAAAAAAAGAAGTCGCAATCTTGTAATTCGAACCTTCGAAATTGGCTGAGCAAAGTTAAAAAAAGCAGTACATTTTTCATCACGCTGAAAGTGGCTTGCAATGTGAGTTTGGAGTCCGAAAAAAAAATATTTCGGAAAACAGGGTTGCCAAGTATATGTAATAAATTTGATTAAATAGTCCCTTCATCAGAGGGATTTTGAAGTACATTTTCGTAACAGGAGGGGTTGTTTCTTCACTAGGGAAGGGACTAACGGCAGCGGCGCTTGGAGCATTGCTCGAACAACGCGGGTTGACCACACGGATTCAAAAGTTCGACCCTTATCTCAATGTCGATCCTGGCACCATGAACCCATTCCAGCATGGTGAAGTATACGTATTGGACGATGGAGCGGAAACCGATCTGGACCTTGGTCATTATGAACGCTTCACCTCGGGTAAACTCAGTCGCTTCAACAACCTGACTTCAGGTCAAATCTACGAATCCATAATCAAGAAGGAACGTCGTGGCGACTATCTGGGAGAGACGGTGCAGGTGATTCCTCACGTCACCAATGAAATCAAGGAACGGCTTCAGTTGGCGGGCGAAGGGGTTAACGTCCTGATCACGGAAATTGGCGGCACCATAGGAGACATTGAAGGGTTGCCGTTCATCGAAGCATTGAGGCAATTCGCCCTGGAAGTCGGCAAAGCCAATGTTTTCTTCCTTCACGTGACGCTTGTACCTAGCCTTCGGGCAGCTGGAGAACTGAAGACGAAACCCACTCAACAAAGTGTGGCCAAGTTGCGAGAAATCGGAATCCAACCGGACATGCTAGTCTGCCGAACCGAACAACCGATCACGCGCGAAATCAGGGAAAAGCTGAGCCTCTTTTGCAATGTTCCAGTGGAAGCTGTGATCGAGGAGATGGACGTCGAGTCGTCCATCTACGAGTTACCTCACATGTTGCATCGGGAAGGGACTGATGAGTTAGTAGTAAAAGCTCTTGGATTGGGTGCCCCCGAACCTCCACTGGACGAATGGGAGGAAGTGGTCAGGAGATTAAAGGAACCGAAGCACTTGTTGCGAATCGCCATGGTTGGGAAGTACATGGAATTGCAAGATTCGTATCTTTCAGTCAACGAATCGTTGATCCATGGAGGCATACGCAATGACTCCGAAGTCAAAGTCATTCGAATTGACGCAGAAGACATTGAACGTGATGGCTGCGAAACTTATTTGCAGGGTCTCGATGGAGTGGTGGTTCCAGGCGGGTTTGGCGATCGCGGGACGCAGGGCAAGATAATGGCCGCTCAATATGCTCGTGAAAACCACATTCCATACTTCGGCTTATGTCTTGGCATGCAAATTGGCGTGATCGAGTTTGCCCGCAACGTCGTTGGACTCGAAGGGGCCAACAGTACTGAATTCGATAAAGAAACACCCCATCCGGTCATTCATATTATGGAAGACCAGAAAAACCTCTCCGACAAGGGTGCCACCATGCGTCTAGGAGCATGTCCTTGCCACTTGAAACCCAATTCGATTGCAGCGCAAAGTTATGGGAAAGACGAAGTGTCCGAAAGGCATCGGCATCGTTTTGAGTTTAATAATGAATACCGCAAAGCCATGGAGGACAATGGGTTGCGAATATCCGGAGTGAACCCAGAACGCGACTTAGTCGAGATTGTTGAAATGGAGGATCATCCTTGGTTTGTCGGTGTCCAATTCCACCCTGAATTTCAATCTAAACCGACCAAGGCTCACCCACTTTTCGCCAGTTTCATAGAAGCAGGTTTAGCGCAAACACTGAGAAGGAAGCAGCAGGAACAACCAGCCTGAGCCAGTGTTTGCTGAAATGCGGTGTTCCCTACCGCAGTGTGAGATTATGGAAAATTAGGGGTTTCTTCGCGAGGCCTATATACGTTTAGTTATCCAACGGATGATAGTAGATGCTCACGTTCACCGGTATCCATCGGAAGTATATCAAGATCCAGTCGGATTCGCTCATTCTCAAGACGAGAAGCGTTGGCTGAGCCTGGTGTCGCCCGAAGACCGTCCATCAATCCAAGGATGGGCGGATCGCAACAAGATGATTACCGACATGGATCAAGCCGGTGTGGACAAAGCCGTCCTGCTAGGTTGGTACTGGGAGCGTCCCGAGACCTGCTCGTTGCAAAACGCATGGCACCTCGAGTGGACAAGGCAAGATCCGGATCGCTTCATCGCATTCGCAGCCGCCCATCCACTGGCCAATGACAATGGTTTGGAGGAATTGAAAGCAGCCCGCGACGCCGGCTTTCGCGGTATGGGGGAAATTCATCCGGTAGCCCAAGGTTTTTCCATGAGAGATCCGCGTTGGCTGGCCATGGTCGAATTTGCAATCGAATCGAATTGGCCAATCAACTTCCATGTCAACGAACCTTTGGCCAAACCCCTTCCTGGCAGAAGGGAAACACCTTTCGAGGATTTCCATTGGCTGGCTGAAACCTATCCTGAGTTGAAAATCATCCTCGCTCATTGGGGAGGGCTTCTCCCTTTCCACGAACTTAACCGTGATTGTAGAAAAGCTTTTGCCAACGTATGGTACGATGTCGCCGCAAGCCCCTTGCTTTACGATAAGAAAGTTTTTCGAGCCGTGGTCGACGTCGTGGGACCAGACAAAATTCTTTATGGTTCCGATTATCCCCTTCGACTTTATCCATCCAGTCAAAAGGAACCCGATTTCACGACTTTTCTAGACGAAATTCAAAACTCGGGATTGACCATTGATGAGCTTGCAAAAGTCCTCGGTGAGAATTTAGCTCTTTTAATAGACTGAATAGAAAGAAAATTCCGAATTGCTGAAATATTCCACGGAGCTTTCGCGATAAGTCACTCGATCCTTTCATGGAGAATAAGATGAAAGGATAATCTATTGAAAATCGACTATACTAAATGAAGATCAGAAAATGAACCTTGCATTACGCAACGCTTTGCCTGATCCCATGGCCGAAGCTCCGCCTCAAAATTCAGGGGTTTGGCAGACGGAAGTAACTTTCGAACTTGGTGACCGTTGCCTGATCTTCGGGGCGTCCGGTTGTGGCAAAACCACCTTCATGCATATACTCTGCGGCATGAGGAAGGATTACCAAGGAGAAGTTCTATTAGGCGGAAGAGAGGGGCGGAGCTTGAGTACTTCCGAGTGGGCCGATTTGCGAGCCCGACGTCTTGGTCTTTTATTCCAAGACCTGCGACTCTTCACCGATCTCACCGCCCGGGAAAACCTCGCCTTGCTTCCTGTCCTCGAGGAAGGCAGTCCGACCATTGGGGAGATGGCCGAAAGACTTGGCATGACTGCGCACCTGGATCGGCCTTGCGGCAAACTTTCTCAAGGACAACGCCAACGCATTGCTCTCATGCGGGTATTGTCGCGCCCTTTCGATTTCCTGTTACTGGACGAACCTTTCAGTCACCTCGACGCCTCGAACGTTCAAGCCATGAAAAGCTTGATTGACGAAGAAACGGAAAGGCGCGGCGCTGGCCTCATACTGGCAAGCTTGGGAGAAACCAGTCCATTCAAGGATCTAAGGCCACTACGTTTCTAACGTGATGCTTGAATTACTCGCCAAAGCGCTCTGGGTGAATCAACCCCGCCGGGAATTGATCCTAGCGACCATCGGATGCTTCTTCGGAACTTTCATCCTCTTGGCCGCCGTGCAATTTCAAAGCGACGCTTACAGCTCCATGGAGGCACACGAAGCGCCCAACACCTACTTCTCACTAAACAAGGAAATCAATGGCAGCGCAGTGGAGACTTTCGGTAAAAATTTTGATTTCAACGATTCGGAGATCAAGGAAATAGAAAATCATCCGGAAATACTGGAAGTCGGGATTTTCAATCGAAGTCGCTTTCCAGTTGATTTGAATTTATGGCCTGCCGGCAAATTTTTTGGAAAGGTAAACACAAATGCTTTTTTCGAATCCGTACCTAAAGATTTCATAGATTTGAAATCAGGGAAATGGGATTGGAAACCAGGAGATGAAAAGGTTCCGATCATCATTCCGAAATTCTACCTTGATCTATGGAATCTAGGTTTCGCCCCGGCTAGAGGAATGCCGACTCTCGGTGCAGATGCCGCACTCAGGACCCCTATTGAAATAATCATCACCCCATCAAACAAGCCAGTGGTGACTCTGGAAGGCAATTTCACTGGCTTCAGCCAAAGAATAAACGCCATACTCGTGCCCGAAGGCTTTCTGGCGTGGGCGAACAACGAGTATGCCCCGATGAATGATCAAAACATGACGTCGGCTTCTCGACTCATTGTAAAAACGGATGCCAATCCCAAGCAAGAACTCAAAAACTATCTCAAAAGAAAGCATTACGAATATAACCGTGAAATGCCAAAATACGACGGCTTGTCGGACGTCATTCTATGGGCCTTTCTGATCGTAGGAGGTATAGGGGTAGCCCTATCGGTCTTGTCGGTGGCTACCTTTGCGGTCAGCTTTCGGTTAGTCGTTTCACGCTCCTCCGAACGGATAGGGAATCTACTTCATCTAGGTTTCGAGCATTCTCAGATCAGTCGCATCTACGTCAGTCGGTTCCTTCGGCTTTTCGGCATCGCATTCGGAGCCAGCGCTCTCGCCCTATGGCTAGCGAAATCCGTCGTGGACGACAAGTTGGCCGAATTGTCGATTGAAGCTCCCGAAGGAATCGCCAGCCCGACTGTAGCGGTAGCGGTATTCTATGCGTTTCTTTTTGCAATCGCAAACCTTGTAGTGATACGCAACGCAGTCCGCAAATTGGACTGAACGAAGAAGAACGTTTTCAAGCAATCTTCATCGTCAATTCATCGTCCTTGATGGACAGAGTGACGACTGAACCTTCTTCAACTTCTCCTGAAACAAGGAAGCGAGCGAGTCGAGTTTCCACTTGTTTTTGCAAAAAGCGCTTGAGTGGACGAGCCCCGAAAGCCGGATCGTAACCTTTTTCGGCGATCCAAGAGCGACTCTTCGGAGTCAATTCCACTGAAACCTTGCGACCGTCCAACCTTTCGTTCAGTTCAATCAGCAACAAATCGACGATTTTGGTAATCTCATCAAGGGTGAGGGGCTTGAAAAGAACGACGTCATCGACGCGGTTGAGAAATTCCGGACGAAACGAATCACGTAATTCAGCCATTACGGACTCCCGAAGGCTTTCGGGGATTTCTCCCTCAAGCAGGTGATCCTGCAGGTAACGACTTCCTACGTTTGAGGTCATGATGACCACGACGTTCTTGAAATCCACGGTACGACCCTGGGAATCGGTCAGACGGCCATCGTCCATTAACTGCAAGAGCACGTTGAAGACGTCAGGGTGGGCTTTTTCGATCTCATCGAAAAGAATCACGGAATAAGGTTTTCGTCGAACCGCTTCAGTCAATTGTCCCCCTTCCTCGTAACCAACGTAGCCAGGAGGAGCTCCAATCAAACGAGCGACGGAATGTTTCTCCATGTACTCGCTCATGTCGATTCGTACCAAATTGCCCACAGAGTCGAAGAGAGTCTCGGCCAACGTCTTGGCCAGTTCCGTCTTTCCCACCCCAGTCGGCCCGAGAAACAAAAACGAACCTATCGGGCGGCGGGGATCCTTGATGCCGGCGCGTGCACGCAGAATAGCCTCCGCGGTGGCAGTTACGGCCTCGTCTTGACCGATCACCTTCTCGTGCAAGATACTTTCAAGCCGCAACAGTTTTTCCTTTTCGCCCTCTAAAAGCTTGGTGACGGGTACACCCGTCCAACGCGAAACGATTTCGGCAATCTCTTCGGAAGTTACCTCTTCCTTAAGTAAGGACTTGGCTTTGTCGGTTTTCTCCAGTTCAATCAATTCAGCCTCCAGTCGAGGCAAGGTTCCGTGCTTGAGCTCCGCCACCAAATTGAGGTCGTAGTCACGCTCGGCAGCGGCCATTTCAGAACGAGTGGATTCGATTGTTTCCCTCAGTTGGCGAATTTTCTCGTTGGCGTTACGCTCCGCTTCCCAACGCCCGCGGATACTTTGCATCTTGTCACGGGCATTGCCCAATTCCTTTCGCAAGGCGTCCAACCGGTCCTTGCTGGCTTTGTCCTTCTCTTTCTTGAGAGCCGCTTCCTCGATTTCAAGTTGGAGCACTCGTCGACTGATCTCATCCAGTTCAGCCGGCATGCTGTCGAGTTCAGTGCGAATCATGGCGCATGCCTCATCCATCAAATCGATCGCCTTGTCGGGCAAAAAACGATCTGACACGTAACGATTGGACAAAACAGTGGCATTCACGAGAGCATTGTCCTGAATACGCACACCATGGTGAATCTCGAAGCGTTCCCGCAAGCCTCGTAGGATGGAAATGGTGTCCTCCACGTTGGGCTGATCCACCAAGATGGTTTGAAAACGTCGCTCAAGAGCAGCGTCCTTCTCGATGTTCTGTCGGTATTCGTTCAAGGTGGTGGCACCGATGCAACGTAATTCACCTCGTGCCAACATAGGCTTGAGCATATTGCCGGCATCAATGGCCCCTTCCGTTTTCCCGGCGCCAACGATGGTGTGCAGCTCATCGATGAAAAGAATGATTCTTCCTTCGCTCTTGCTCACTTCGGAAAGAACGGCCTTGAGGCGTTCCTCGAATTCTCCACGAAACTTCGCTCCCGCCAGCAGGGAACTGATGTCCAAAGTGAAAATCGTCCTGTCTTTGAGGCCTTCCGGCACGTCGCCCCTCAGAATGCGTTGAGCCAATCCCTCGACAATGGCCGTCTTGCCTACACCGGGCTCACCTATGAGGACGGGATTGTTTTTAGTTTTCCGGGAAAGGATTCGAATCACTCTTCTAATCTCTGCATCTCTACCAATGACCGGATCCAGTTTACCCGCTTTCCCTTGCTCCACCAAATCAATACCAAATTTCTTGAGGGCCTGGAAAGTGTTTTCGGGGTTCTTCGAGGTAAGTCTTTGACCTCCTCTCAGTTTCTCAATCGTTTCAAGTAGCTTTTTCTCATTGAGCCCTAAATTCTTGAAGAATTCGCCTAGTGAAGAGGGTTTGCCCACGGAAACCAAGCCAAGCAGCAAATGTTCAGTGCTTGCGTAGTCGTCCTCCATGTTCTTGGAAAAGGACTGGGCTTTTTCGACCGCTTCACTGAGAGGCTTGGAAACGAAAGATCGAGCTGTTGCGACGTCTCCGGAAATCTTGGGTAAGTCATCCAACTTACGCTGCATGGCCAATTGCACTGCCGAGGAACCTACTCCCATCTCGTCCAACAAGATCGGAACAATGCCTTCTTCCTGCTCAACCAAGGCCGCAAGCAAATGCCAACTGTCCACTTCCTGCTGACCATTGCGGCGAGCGATTTCCTGCATCTCGCGAATGGCGTCCACTCCCATCTCCGTGAACTTTTCGGGATCAATGTTCATGACCTATATGATGCAAGTTCCATTCCGAATCCAAAACAGGAGGTAAAGCGTACTAATTAACTACACCCCAACACTTTGCGTACCTTACATAAACTAGATGGAGTGACATAAGACCCATAAAGCGATCAAATAAGGGACTTTTTGTCTCAAATAATCAATAGTGGGTAAGAATGCTTGCGATTAGGCTTGGCTTTGCATTTGAGGAATGTGCATGAGGAAAAAGGAAAGAGCGGCTTACGTTTCTCTTCGCTTGGATGAATTGTATCCCGAGCCCACCATTCCTCTAAGTCACAAGGATCCTTACACCTTGCTGATCGCGGTACTTCTTTCGGCGCAATGCACGGACGTTCGAGTTAACAAAACAACACCCGATCTCTTCAAGTTGGCCAACGAACCCGATGCCATGGCCAAGCTATCGGTAAAAAAAATCGATGCCATCGTGCGGCCGTGCGGACTTTCGCCTCGTAAAGCCACGGCGATTCGCGATCTCTCGAAAATCCTCATTGCCAAGCACTCCGGAAAAGTCCCACGCAGTTTCGATGAACTGGAAGCCTTGCCCGGGGTCGGGCACAAAACGGCCTCCGTGGTGATGACGCAAGCCTTCGGTCTACCCGCTTTCCCCGTGGACACTCATATCCACCGGCTCGCTCAACGATGGGGGTTGACCAGTGGAAAAAACGTCACTGTCACGGAGCAGGACTTAAAACGCTTGTTTCCGGAGGAAAGCTGGAACCGACTGCATCTTCAAATCATATACTATGGTCGAGAGCACTGCACGGCTCGTGGTTGCGATGGTACAAAATGCGAGATCTGTCGAACCTGTTACCCCAATCGCCGCAAACCCGTTCAGACAAACAAGGCATAGCTCGGTCAGAACCCCTGACGATTAATTTTCTTCGTTCGGGAAAGGATTATCTTCGATTATTTCGTCGGTGTCGTTATCGTCGGGATTGCCATGAGGTTGTTCGGAATCAGTCTCGTCGCCCTCATCATCTGATTCGGTGGTGGCTGTAGGTTTCAAGTAATCTTCTCCGTGCGTGAGAGAACTGCCGGTGTGCATGGCGAAAGCCAAGGTCACCGAGGTGGCGAAAAGCATTACGGAACAAAGATGATGCAGCCATATCTCCCCGAAACGACGGGCCAGCAGCTTGAGGAACAAAGCACCGCAGGCTCCCGAAGCCACTAATATGCCCAAGGTGGCGTGAGCATCATAGGTGGTTGGGGAGAATCCTTGGCTGGGTACCGCGCAGTAGCCCGCAAAAACCGACAAAACGGATCCAATCATTGCAAACCATAGGACAAAAGTGGACCCTGCTCCTATGTGCCTGAACAAGCCCGGTCGGTCGCACAACTGCATGGGAAAAGCCAACAAGAGAGCTCCGACGGGCAGGTGATTGATCAGCGGGTGAAGACCTCCCAGAATGTGAACGAATTCAGAGGATTTATCAACTTCCTGCAGGAAAGGAGTACAAACACCGAAAAGCAGGGCAAAGAAAATCAACCAAATGAAAGCTGCGACACCTGGTCTACGAGGGAAAGGTATACCGCCCCTGGGCTTGCCTCTGCGTTTGTTTCCCTGGCCATGAATGGCGGCTTGAGCCTGTGAAAGGCTGAACCTCTTACCTCGAGAAGCACCGGCGGCATTGGGCCGCCTGGCGGGCGCCGAATCAGAGGTTGCGGGATCGGAAGGTGAGTGAGCAGGCTCGGGTATATTGACGATAGGTGGTTGAGAAGGTTCCGGGGAAGAGGGAGTGGTTGGTGGAATCTCCTGAGGTGGTGGTGATGGTGGCGCATCTTCCATTGCGTCCTCGTCGTATTCATCTTCTTCGTCCTCGTCGAAAAAGTCGTCGTCAGGATCAGGAAACATGTCAGCTAGTTCACGCTGGCGATCGTAATCGACATCAGGATCATCGAAATCCTCTTCAACCTCGGGACTTACTCCGGGAACCAAGGTTATTGAAACCCAACCATCGCACCCTTCGAAAAAGGCAAG
>PBLJ01000068.1 GCA_002721705.1 Opitutia bacterium | reverse complement strand
TCCGGAAGCGACTCCTTCGTCCTTCAAGTCACCGACGGCTTAGCTTCCGATTCCATCTCCATCAGCGTAACCGTGAACGCCGTGAACGACTCTCCCGGCTTCACCAACCAGACCACGGGGGGCTTGATCGCGGCCACCGTGGACGAAGGTTCCACCAGCGCCCTCGTGTTGACCGCTTCCGATCTCGAGGGTGAAACCTTGGCCTTCGCCCTCGCAGGCGACGACGTCGCTCTCTTCTCCATCAACTCCGCAACCGGCGAAATCTCCTTCGCCACCCCACCCGACTTCGAAAACCCTGCCGACGCCAACGCAGACAACGTCTACGAATTCACCGCCTCCGTAACCGACGCCTCGGGAGCCTCCGACTCCATGAACGTTCAGGTCTCGGTCTCCGACTTGGTGGAACTTGAAGCTGTTTCCTTTACTCTGAGCATCGAAATCGAAGGGCAAGGCACGGTCACGGGAGCAGGATCCTACTCCCAAGGAACGACAGTCACATTGACCCCCACAGCCGCCTCAGGATACGTCTTCGAGGAATGGAGCGGCGATGCCTTCGGGGCAACGAATCCATTGAAGGTCTCGATGAGCGCGGACAAGACGATCAGGGCCAGTTTCGTAAAGCAGGAGGAGTCATGGTCCAACGCCAATGATTTGGATAACGATTGGCGTTCTTTTTCATGGTTCGGAGAATTCTTCGAAATAGGCAATGGATGGTTGTATCACTTCGACCACGGTTGGCTTTTCCGATCCGGGAACCTCACCTCCACTTGGCTCTATGATGTGCAATTGGGTTGGTTATGGACCAATGCCGACATCTATCCCTACCTCTATGGTTTCCAGCAAAACACATGGCTCTATTACGAGAAGGGAACCAAAAGTCCTCGCTTCTTTTTCCACTTCGAAGACCAGCAATGGGTACAAGTAGCGGAATGAAGAAAGCAGGGATGCATGGCTTCAAAAACATGCCCTGACATGCATTGAAGCTGGCGAAGCAAACGCTCAGTCCTTGGGGCGCTCGATGACTTCGATCTCGTAGCCCTCCGGAGCGTCAACGAAGGCAAAGGTGGATCCGGAAGAACTTTCCGTGGGGCCATCACTGAACTCGACTCCGATGGTTCGGAGGTGATCTCCAAACGTATCCATCGAATCCACCTCGAAAGCAAGGTGCATCAAATCTTCCTGTACTTCCACGGGCCCGGATCCCGGGAAATAAGTGATCTCTATTTCCTCATCACTGTTGGGAACGGCGAGAAAGACCAATTTTGAACCACGGGGTGATTCATGACGTTTGGTCACTTCGAGACCGAAAACTTCCCCATAAAATTTTACCGTGCGCTCGAGATCGTTGACGCGCATGCGGGTATGAAGGAACTTTGTGACGATAGGTTCAGCCATCTTCGGTTGGTTGACTGGCGAAAAAGACCTTAAAATGCAAAGGTGATTTTCTTTACCCCCGCCACACCACATGCATTGAGCACACTGACAGTAGCTTGGTGCTCCGCTCCGATGTGAGAATTGATTTCCACAACGAGTTGAGCTTCCGCTTCGGTTTTGCGTCCATCATTGATCATTTCATCGCGGGCTATACGCTCAGCCTCAAGCATGTCGGCCAAGTCGTTCATCTCGATATCCGCGCCCGTTTCGATCAAGGCTTCGTTTACCTTCACGAAACCTTCTTCCGTGATCTCCACCTTGAAACGAGGCATGACCTTGACGGCGGCTCCAGGTTTCGCTTGGCCTGGCAACTGGATGGAAAGTTCAGCTTCCGGTTGCTTCAACATGGTGGTGACCATAAAGTAAATTAGCAGCAGAAAAGTGACGTCGATCATAGGAGTGAGGTCAACTTTGTCCTCATCCTTAAGTATTTTAGTTAAACTGCTCATATCCTGTCTATCCGCTGGATAATGCTAGAATCACTCCACGGGGTTTTGGAAAACGCCGAATATTACGTCAACTTGCTCCCCTTCCCCAATTTCGCGAAGAACTTCCTGCACGATGCCATGAGTAATGCGCTGGTCGACTCGAAGAAAGACTTTCTGTTCCTTGTTCTTCTTAACGAAACTACTGACGTCCTTGAGGTAGATATTCATTTCACCCCAGTAATATTGGGGTCCTTCCTCCGTGTGGGCAATGGAAAGTATCGTTCGGGGCGGCGGTTCTTCCTCAATGACGGCAATTTTGGAGATAGCGAGTTTCTCAATCTCGACGTATTGCTCCGACATCCGTTGGGCGACTACCAAGAAGAAGACGATCAACAAAAACACGACGTCGATCATCGGCGTCAAATCAGGCGCATCGTTGCTATCGTCGGGGGCCCAACCTTTCATGGCTTATTTGAGCCTAACGAAAAAATAATCAGGCGGGAGGAGGACCTAGGGGAGCCTGATCGGGTCCCGGAGCGGGAGCGGGGGCCATTGGATCGATTCCGGGAGTCAAAGGAGGGCCACCTTCCTCTTCCATGGCATAAGGGTCGCCTTCTTCAGGTTCGGCAAAGGCATCGGGATTACGAGCGGCCCGTACCAAAATGAAAACCATCTCTCCGCATAAACGGTTCACTTCGGCCGCTATGTTGCCGAACTTGGTTTTGTATATAAAAAAGGCGATCAAGGTAGGAATCGCGGTCACGAGGCCCGCAGCTGTAGTCCAAAGAGCGCTCGCGATGTTACCGGCCATGTTTTTGCTGGAATCCCCACCCATTCCTTGGTCCGTCAAAACGTTGAATGCCCCGATCATACCCGTAACCGTGCCTAGCAAACCGATCATCGGGGCAATCGACCCGATGGTATTCAACATATTGATCCAAGTAAAAGGTTTACCTAATTCCACGGAAGAAGCTTCCTCCAATCCCTTTTCGATGGAATCGGTATCCAATTCATCATCTTGGATGCGATCGAGACCTGCCTTGAGGATATTGGTCGCGGGCATCTTGTACTGTTCGCAAAGATCACGCGCGCCATCTACGTTCAAGCGACCGACTTCGCCAAGAATAGGCTCAATGACGTCCTCCTTGACGAAAGCATTCTTACGAATGGCAATACCATTGAAAATGATCAGCCCGATCCCTCCCACGACTAAAAGAATGAAAGGATAGAGGAAAATACCCAGCGCTTCGACCATTTTGCTGCCAAATGACACGTCCGCCGCTAAAGCAGCTGCAACGAAGCCTTGAGGCGCTAAAAAAGCCATCGCGATCAAAAGAAGGAGACAGCGTGAAAAAGAACGGTTTTTGCCGATTTTCATATTTTTGGGAGGTTGTCTTTGCAACGAGTAGGTACTTGGTATGGAAAAAGAGGTCAAATCGTAAAACAGGCTTTAAGGACCACTACTTCCTAATTTATTGGTGGCGATATTAGCCCATTCTTGCCCTTTATAAAAAACCTGCATTTGCCTATAAATGTTTTGGGCAGCTTCCTTATGGGCCTTTTGCTCTTTGGCCTTTTGCTCTTTCTCAGTTGGAGAATCCTTGGCTGAACTGGCCGCCGATTTGCTGAGGTTTTCATATCCGCTGGCTGCAATGAGAAGAGCTTCCGGCAGCCAAGCAAGCCCTACGCGAGAAGAAACGATGCCTTCAGTCACTTCGGTGACGGCTTCATTATAATATTGAACGGCCTTGGTTTGATAGTCTTTCGCTTTCTGCCCTTCTACTGTCAAGGCGACTGTTGAATAACCATTACCATATATCGTGGATTTGTTGGCTCGAAGAAGCTTGTAGAGAGAATATTCGTTGCTTAATCGAGCGGGCGGTTTCTTGTCGATTTCCGAAAGAAAGCTATCGGCATTGGTACGGTAATTCTTTCCTCTGGCTTTCCATGCAAGGGCATTCTTGCTCTTGGCTTTGCTGGGATCGACGGCGGCGTATTCGTCGTAAGCTCCATATAAATTATAGTAACAGTAGATCGGCCAGAGGCGCGCTCTTTCCTTGATTGGGGAATTAGGGAGAGGGGCAATGATAGTGGATAGGCGATTGTAAACCTTGTTCGCGCTGTCGTACTGCTTGATTTCCCTGGATAAGAGAATTTGGGCTTTTTTGATTTCATCCGCTGAAGTCAAAACCCTTCTTCTACCTCCAAGATTGCTTGGGTGGGTTATTTTTTTCCTTTCCCGAGTGGCTTTCTGTGCATTTTCCCGAAGAGAATCCCCCAATCGCAGGCATACTTCATGGTCGTTGCCATTGTTGGCACGCAAATTAATCTTGGTAAACAGCTTGAGCGCGAAATCCTCGTATCTGGCCCCAAGGCTGGCAGTGATCACCTTCGCGATCAAGCCAAGGGCCATGTTGGCAAACTCACGATAACCAGCTTTTTCGAGAGCGTTTAAATTAATGCTGTTCAGGATAATAAGGGCATCGCCATAATTTTCCTTCGCAATCAACAACTTGACGTAAGTCAAGCACTGCTCGTGTATGTTGAAGAAACGGTTGGGCATTTCCAAATAATGAAGCATGGGGTACATCACTGGCTTCATTTTTTGGGCAATGAAGGTGTCGGGAATCCTATGATATTGTTCATCTGCCGCCAAACTCAACGCTTGAACGACATCCTTGGGCCAAGTGTATTGGAAGCCCTTGGGTTGTCCAGGTTCTCCCAAAAGACTCAACTCGTAATTGACTTGGCCAACGCCTACCAAGTTACAATAGATTTTACCCAGTCTGGGATCTATCTTTATCAATTCCATTTTCTTCGTGCTAGTTCCCACGGCAACTTGAACCGGCACCTTGCTTCCAAACTTCTCGAAGGGATTGCTCTGCTGTCCCAAAAGTGGGACAACCGCGAAAATACCAAACAAGAGGGAAACTTTAAGTGTTGATAACTTCATTACTTGGAATCGAATTTTTCTTCCCATGCCTCTTTTTTGGTTCTTAGACTGGCCGAAGCATCGGTATCTCCCAATCTGTCGAAGCAGGATGAAGCGGCTTCGAAGGATTTCTTGACCCATTTCTTGGCGGAAGGAAATCCATTGTAAACCTGGCGGTAGTAATCCGCGGCTTGCACGTATTCTCTTTTTGAATCACGGCACTGTCCCATTAGGTAAAGGGCTTCCGCTCTAGGAAAGACGGTGATATTCTCTCCGATTCTGAGGTTATTGTTCAACGAGACGTCGTATGGCCTCACCTTGCGGGCGGCTATGGTAAGTCGATCATCCTGCATGACCTCGTCGAGGGTTGACTCAGCCTCCATCAGTTTAGCTGAATCATTGTTCGCTTTACCTAGTTGCAATCGCGCATTGCCCAATTTGATTTGAGCTTCGAACACTCGCGGATGGTAGGAAAAGTGACCGTATGCTTGAATGTAATATTGCTCGGCAATACCAAACTTTTTTTTCTCGAATTCAATGTCTCCCAACTCAACCAAGGCGTCAAAGACGAATCCCCCGGATCCCGGGAAGTTTTGGACTATTTTCCGGAGTGCTTGGGTGGCGATGTCCGAACGACCATCTTTTGCTAGGGAACGCCCCATCCAAAGAAGAACGCTCGGACTGGCATCGTTGAAATCATCACTTGAAGGTGAATGAGGAGGAATATCCGCGCCGATTTCATCGAGAATCCACAGCATACGTAACTCGAAGGTTTTCTGGCCGGCGTTTTGAGCAGCCGATAATAGTTGTCTGAATTTTTTTTCGGGAGCCAAGTCGCCATTGGGATCAAATTGATTGTTGTATCCCTCGAATTCCTTCAGTTTCCGGGCAATCCATGATTTCTCCTTGTCTGATTCGTTTTTGATAGCAACGCGGTAGCTCATGACGTGATTGCGAACGTCGACGTCCACTCCTGGAAATTCCTTGTTCAGCCAAGGTATAAGATCCCTTCTATTATTGAGTGTTGCCTGCACGGTGGAATTGGGACCGTCGAGGGTATTGAGCAAAGCGATCGTATGTTTGTACTTATTGCTATATAAATCATATTTTTCACGGTAAATCTTGAGGATTTCATCCGTTCCGACACTGGTGGGGTCGTTTCCAAATTTCTCAATGTCCTTGGAATATTCTTGTAGCATTTTACCCGGGAGTTCCTGTTTCTCGTAAGCTAGCCCAACCCTGTGAGTGGCCTGTGACATCTGGGCTCCCTTCAAATCTTGGTACTTCGCCTTGTATTCCTCGAAAAGTTTACTCGATTCTTGGTAAAAGAAGAGAGTGATAGCATCGAAAAGCTCACCGAAAGCGACCTTGTCGTCCTCGTTTGTGTCGGCTTTAGAGAAAGGGATGTCACTCAAGCGTCTCAGACTGGAATATTCCGCTTTGGACAGAGATTCGTCTTTGTCCGAGTCCGCCTCGGTAAACATTTTCTCGGCAAGCACCTCGGGATTTTCGGCTACTTGCTCGAGAAGGTCTCCCTCGTTGAAAGTGGCGTCGTTGACGATGCGGGGATCATTGGGGCCAAGGGAACGAGCCTTGATGTAGTAATTTCGCGAGCTGTCGATTTGCTCCAAGCTGGGTTGCTCACGAGGGCCCAAGCTGCTGGTCACGATATCCCCCAAGCATAAATTGGCTTCCGCAGCCTTGGGGTCATCGGGATATTTCTCCAGGAAGGCCTTGAACATACGGCGCGCATTGGGGTAATCGGAAACACCTTGGTAGGTGATGGCAAGAAAGTGGGTGGCGTCCTTGAGTAAATCTTGATCGGGATGCGTGCGAGCGCCGCCATTCGCCCAATCGGAATTGATATCCTTGGCGCTGCTGCTTGAAACCACCGAGCCCCCGCCTTGTTGGTCGGAAACTTTCCATTTCGAACCATCATACCACAAGAAGAATCCTTCGCCTTTGTTGTCCTTGGATTCAGTGGTATAAACAGGTTGACCGTTAAGTTTCTCACCCACGGCCAAGTAAACGCCGTTGGGATCAGGTGGTTCGGGTTCCTCCTCGGGGATCTCGGTTTCCTCTTCGGTAACCTCTGCGGGAGTAGAGGCTTCCGACTTCTCGGTCTTATTTTCTTCGTTGGTTTTTTCAGGTGTTTCTTCATCGCCACCGCAACCGCCCAAGAGGAGTAACCAAGGGAAAAGCAAAACTAGTACGCGGAGTTTGCTCATTCGTTCTCTTCTTCAGGAGGTTCGGCAGGCTCCGGCTCCGGAGGATTGGTCGGTTGAGTCTCGGGTTCCCCCTCCTCGGCGGATTCTTCTTCCTGAACGGTCATGTTGCGCACGCTCACGCCGACGACTGCCTCGAAATAGGGCTTGGCCATGGCAAAGCCGTTCTCGACGCGATCGTCCGAAATAAAGGCAAATCCCACGTAATAAGAGCAGGCGCCGAGCGCAGGGCAAACCTTGAGGCAATTTTTATCGTTGAGGTATCCAAGGGAGGGGTTGACCTTGCCGTCCTTGATCCCGGCAAACTTGAGAAAGAGGTCATCGTATTGTTCGCGCGCCAAGTAAGTGGATCCCATCATGTTGATGATGTTCTTGGTATAGACGTGATCCGGAGTGATTTTCATGAAGTTGTCGCAAAGGGAAAAGAACTTGCTGTAGAACTCCTCACTTTCCTCCTTGAGGGCCTGTTTGTCAGCGGTTGACATGCTGGCGTCGCTGGTGGACTCTTTCTCCAGCCTTCTGGCTTCATCGAGATAGGATTTCGCAAGGATGGAAGTGATGTCTGAACGATATTTCGTCCATTTCTTGTTGGAGATGTAGTCCGTGCCCAGTTCGATCACCCGGGTCGAGGCCTTGACCTTATTTGCGGAAGTAAAGGCAGCGAAGATGAAGTTTTCGACCATCTCGTGATTAGGCGCGTCCTTGTATAACCAATAAAAGGCCCAAAACGCTTCCCAGTTTCGATCGACGTCCTTGAAGTTCTCAGCCTTGCGCCAGCGCAAGGTAGTGGTGTAGGAGTCCATCGACTTGACCGAATCGATGTGCCCTTGCGCAACGTTGAGCTTCACCGCGATCTGATTGAGCGCGTCTTGGTAGGTTTCCTTGCGGCGTGGGGTCAGAATCCTGTCGTTTGCCTTGAGATAAGCCTCCATCTCCCTTTGCTGGGTCTTGAGTCGGGCAAGACGCTCGGCGTAATAACCTTCGATCTCCTCCGTCGTCATGGTCAAGGCTAGTAAAAGCGATGCTTTGACGAAAGCCTTTGTGGCCTCCGCGCTATCTCCTCCTTGACGGGCCGAGACCCCATCCTCCTTATGATACATGGCGCCCTTGTAGAGATTGACGTTAAGGCGTAAGTCGTAACGCGCAGGAGTATCGCCTGCGAGATAAGGGAGAAGACCATCGACCTTCTGCAATTTCGAGCGGTCCTTTTCAGCCAGGGTGATGTACATTTCGGTGAGACAGGAGACACCGTAGGCGAGATAATCTTCGTGGTTGGCTTTGTCGGCCTCTTCCCTGAGCGTGATGAAAGCTGTTTCTCCGTTCGCCCAGTCCTGTTCAATGTGGTAGCATTGGGCCAAACCGAAACGAAGATCTAGAATGCGACTGGCTTTCTTGATTTTGGACAAGAATTTCCCTTTGGGATCGAGGAGTTTCTCGATATCAATGGCAGCGGCCCGGAAATCATTCAGCGCTCGCAGGCAAACGGTTCGTTTCTCCAAGGCTTCCAAGGCTTTGGCATCTTCGGGAAATTTTTCCGCGAAAAACCCGAAGGCCTTGGCCGCCTTGCGAAGATCCTGCTTGTCGTTGGACTTGGCGAAAGTCTGTAAAAAGGCAACTCCTCGAATGAAGCCGAATTTCTGCAAGGCATCCTTGATTTTCGGATCCTTGTTATCCTCGAAACGTAGTTCGAGCTCATCAAGGTAAGGGGCTACTTCGGCGAATTTGCCTTCCGCGATCAATTTATCCGTTTGCCCCGTGATAAAACGCAAAGGCATATTTTCCAACTTGACTGCTTGGCCATGCGCGAAAACGCCCGCAAAAAGGGCTATCGTCGCAATAATGCGCGACGGTTTCATTTGATTGGCTAGTTTATTGGGCAATGAACCTAGCATCGGTGCCGATTGTTCAAGGGAAAGATACCTTAGATCAAAGCCTTGAGAGTTGGTGGCGGCAAGCCTTTTTTACGCAATCCGTGAACGAGTTCTAGTCTACGCAACAAGGGCAATCCGAGACCCAGTGTCCGGGAGAAATCTCCTTGAGCCCGATTTCCCGGTCGACGCTTTCCTCGTATTTGGGTGCGGACACACGGTGACCGAAGGCGCATCCGGGAGGTGGATCAATGGGAGACGGCACGTCTCCCTCGATGGGTTCGTGTTCGCGCTTGGCCGAGGGATCGGGAATCGGGATAGCCGAAAACAACGCCTTGGTGTAAGCGTGCCTTGGGTTGTCATAGAGTTCGTCGGCCGCAGCCAACTCGACGATTTTGCCCAGATACATCACGGCTATGCGATCCGAAACGTGTTTCACCACGGCGAGGTCATGAGAAATGAAGAGGTAAGACAAACCGAAGTCACGCTGCAGTTCCATAAGGAGGTTGAGAACCTGGCTCTGGACGGAGACGTCGAGGGCGGAAACCGGTTCGTCGAGTACCAACAGATCGGGGTTGACCGCCAAGGCGCGGGCAATGCCGATTCGTTGGCGCTGCCCCCCGGAAAACTCGAAGGGAAATTTTCGAGCTGCCGATTTCGGCAAACCCACGCGCTCCAGTAAATCCTCCACGCGCTCTCGTCGCTCTTCGCGCGTTCCGATTTTCTGGATCAACAAAGGTTCCGAGATAATTTCTCCTACCGACATTCGCGAGTCGAGCGACTCCGCGGGATCCTGGAAAACCATCTGTACGTCTCGGCGAAAAGGCTTCATTGCATGACGCAAAGAGGTGAGTTCCACCCCCTTGAAACGAATGCTACCCGCGGTCGGTTCATGGAGCCTCACGATGGTTTTACCGAGCGTTGTCTTCCCGCAACCACTTTCTCCCACCAAACCCAAGGTTTCGCCCTCCTTGATTTCCAGGTTCACGTCATCCACTGCCTTGCATGAGGCAACCGCGGTTTGAAAGATCCCTCCTTTCACCGGGAAATGCATTTTCAATCCATCGATACGGACAAGGGATTCCTCATCTTCTTGGGGCTTTATGTCTTCACGTACGTCCTCCACCACGCCCACCACG
Source organism: Opitutia bacterium (assembly GCA_002721705.1). GTDB lineage: Bacteria > Verrucomicrobiota > Verrucomicrobiia > Opitutales > Seribacteraceae > UBA2993. Next base: position 13,921 of record PBLJ01000068.1, on the reverse strand, counting down.
TAGATCCAAAGCGCAGCGTTCCAAACCAACAACAAACTGCAAGCCGTGACCGCCAACGCCACCACCACCTTGGCGGTAGTCCATTCCAGCTGCAACCCGATGAACGCAACCAGCCAAACGACAAGCAAGGTCATCACGCCCCATTTCAAGGATTGGCTCCAAACCTTGAGCAACTTGTGTTTTTTCGATACCCAAAGGGCGTTGCGATAGGAGGAATGCCACAACCAAGCGACGTAAACGGACCAGACCAGGCCAAGGACAGGAATCAAGACGGGCCAAAGGGTCTGTGGAGAATTCTCCCGGTACTCCTTGGGCAATCTTTTTTCCGACAAATACACCAAGGCAACGGAAGGCAATCCGCGCAAGACCACGTCCTGCAGGCAATCAAACAGAATCTCGAAAAACATGGTCATGTGTTCGAAAGGCCCAAGTTCCCGTCAGGCAAAAATAGGTTGGAGAAGATCGACTTCATTGGTTCAGGTGCATGCGGGACAGGTTTCCAAAAAGCGTCCACGGCCCACTTGTTCGTAAGCAGGTCGTGTTGCAACGGTCTCTCCTTCACGATCCATTCTTTGGCAAAAACGACAGCCATCGACGAACTCGTGGATCGAGGCAACTTGGCCAGGAATGGTCTTCAGTTCGGTTTTACGCTTGTTCGACAAGCGAGGGATGGAAGAAAGCAGGCCCTTGGTATAGGCATGCTTGGGTTTGGAAAACAGCGCCTTCACGGGAGCCCGTTCCACGATACGACCCGCGTACATCACCACCACTTCGTCACACTGCTCGGCGATCACCCCGAGATCGTGCGTGATCAACAAGGTGGCCATGCCTCGTTCCTTTTGCATCTTGGACATAAGGTCGAGAATCTGGGCCTGCACGGTGACGTCCAAGGCCGTGGTCGGTTCGTCGGCAATGAGCAAGTCGGGATCACAGCACAAGGCGATGGCGATCATCACTCGTTGCCTCATGCCGCCGGAAAGCTCGTGCGGGTAGTCGGAAATCCGTCTCTCAGGAGCCGGAATACCAACGGCGTCCAGCAACTCAACGGCTCGCTGGAGAGCTTCCTGGTGGGTGGTCTCGCGATGCAGGAGTAGGGATTCGGTAATTTGCTTACCCACCCGCTGGACGGGATTCAAGGCAGCCATCGGTTCTTGGAAAATCACCCCGATTTCGTTTCCACGCACCTTGTACAAAGTTTCAGGATCGGCGCCGCGGAGTTCACGATCATTGAATCTTATGCTTCCGCTCAAGACCTGCCCCGAAGGTTTCGGGAGAAGATCCACGATCGACATTGCGGTGACGGTCTTGCCGCATCCAGACTCACCCACGATCCCCAAGGTGCGGCCTTTATCCAATTCGAAGGAGACGCCATCCACTGCCTGCACCAAACCCTCCTCGGTTTCAAAGCCTGATTCCAGGCTCTCGATCTCCAGCAATTTACTCATTGGAATTCGGTTTTGGGTTTCCTTGGCTGAACACACGATACCTATCCTTGGTCGCCTCCACCTCGGGAAAGGTCTTGCCCGAACGCTTGGCGGCTTCCGTCTCGCGTTTCACGTCTTCGTCGATCCAATAGACGTAGCTTTCAAAGGGGACATAGTAACTAGGTGGGCAAAATTCGGTGCTTTCACAATCCGGCCATCGCACCCAGCGCCAACAACCGACGCGAACGAACTCCATCATGTAACCGGGAACGTAAACCCCCGAGTCATGGATGATTTGCTGCATTTCGTGGGCATATTCCTCCAATTCGTCCTCACTCCGGGCGTTGCGGTAAGCGGAGGCAAGCTGATCCATCCTATCGTCCTTGAAGGAAAACACGTTGTTCGTGTTGTGCTTCAATTGTCCTTGCTCGTCATAGGCGTTGTTGGAGTGGAAATACTCGAAGTAACGAGGGTAAGGCGGTCGGAACCCCCAACCTGAAAAGACGGCTTGGTGCTCTTTCTGCATTTCTTTCTTGTAGACCACGGTGTGGTCGAGGAAATCCAAGACGAGATCCAGTCCCGCTTTGCGGGCCTCCTCTTGGAGAATCAACATCATCGCCTTGCGGGTAGGATTGTTGGAGCAAGTCAATATCACTTCCAAGCGTTGTCCGTTTGCGTGATCAAGAATACCATCGTTGTCCTTGTCGACCGAGTAACCCGCCTTGGCAAAATGTTCCTTGGCCTTGGTGATGGAAAAAGGACGAGCCATCACCTTGGGATTATCGAATCGTCCATACCCCTTGGTCCATCCAGGCAAGCGAGTGGCGTCTCCACGGAAAACGACGTCGATGACCTTTTGCCAATTGGCCGCGTAACATATGCCCAACCTCACGTCCTTGTTGTCCAAGGGAGGTTTGGCTGAATTCAAGTAGAGTGACCAAGGAATGCGGGGAAAGCGATTATACCAAGTGTAGCGCTCCACGTAACCATTGAAGACGGGAGGCATTTCCGATTTCTGGTACCAATATTCGGGCAAGGTGATGGGGAAATAATCGATTTCACCGGCTCGGAACAGTTCCCACGCCTTGGAACGATCCCTCACCACGGTATAACGAAGGCGATCCACGTTGAATCGGTACTTGAAGAATTTCTTGTCCTTGGCCCACCAGTCGTTCACTCGGCTCAAGGTAATCGAGACACCCTTGACCAAGTCACCCGGTTTGACGGTATAAGCCGCGGTGGTCGGAGGAATCTTCCACTGGTAGCGCGTCTTGTAATCAGGTCCGTATTCTTCGTAGAAATGAGGGGGGGAAGGCGGTACGTTGGCGTAATAGGCCAATTTCGGTTTTGGTTCCGGCAACGTAATCGCAATGATTCCCTCCCCATAGGTCGTGAACTGCGCGAATTGCTCCCGGAGGTACTGCTTGAACCATGGCGTGACGACGTTATCGGAAGCCCTCAGGTACACCCACCACATGAAATCCTTTGCCTTGACCGGGACACCATCATTGTACGCGGCATCGGGGTGAAGCCTAAAGAATACGGTTTTGTTGTCCTCGCCATAAGCCCACTCCTTAGCCACTCCGGGAATCACTTCACCGGTTTCGGGATGCAGCTCGATCAGACCAACCTCTATGTTGTCGTAAAGCTCGCCCCGGAAGGAATTGTTGGAGTTGGGTCCAAAAGGTCGGATGGTGGGAGGGAAGGAGGAAATAAAATACCTGAAAGTCCCCCCTTTCTTGGACGCCGGGTCGCCAATCTCCGGTTGTTCCATACCGTTTTGCCAAATAAGGTTGGTTGGCAAATCCGCTTCGGTCTTGAATTGGAAATAGTCGCCCATCTCCTGACGCGCCTTCATGCGGCTGAGAATCTTCTTGTCCCCAGCACTGATCCTAGCCGTCTCGTTCTTGTCGAGCGAACCATTCTCGTCGCCATCGTATTTCTTTTCGATGGCTCCCACTTGTTTGGCCAGCCAATTTCGGATGTAACGATTGTAATCGGGGTACCAGGCATCGAAGTCGGCTTTCGCGGCTTGGTTTTCGTCGAATTGTTGGCATCCTCCGGCACCCAACATGATGACTAGAACGAAAACTACATTAAGGTATCTCATCGTACTAGCGGTAATAACTGAACTTCTTGGGATCGAAAGCCTCTCGTACGGCCTCTCCCACAAAGGTGATCAAGATGAGTAAACTAACCAATGCCAGGAAAGCCGAGGTCACCAACCAATAGGCGGAAAGGTTATCCAAGCCATCCTTCAGCAACTGTCCCCAACTGGCATAACTGGGGGGTAAACCAAAACCCAAGTAATCCAGGGAGGTGAGGGCCAGCACGAGTCCCGAAACGGAGAACGGGATCAAGGTCACGATGATGGCTAATGAGTTAGGTAAAATATGTCGAAAGAGAATCCTTGGCGTGGATGCTCCGATCACCCGACTCGCCGCGACGTAGTCACGAGACTTTTCCTTGAGAGCCGCCGTGCGCATCAAATAGGTCATGCCCATCCAGCCGAACACCAAAAGGATAAACAAGATGAGCCACAAACCCGCGGATTCCTTCATTTTCGGGGGAACCGCGGTGCTTGCAATCATGACCACGAAAAGAAAGGGCACGTTGGACAAGATCTCGATGAGGCGCTGCACGACCAAGTCGAAGGTTCCTCCGAAAAAGCCCATCAGTAGACCTACCGTGATTCCGATTGCATAGACGAGGGGAATGTAAATGAGAGCGGCCTTGAAATTGACCTGCAACCCCCCGAAAAGGTAAGCGACGACGTCGTAACCTCTAGAGTCGGTTCCCAGGTAATGAGGGTTTTCCTCACCCCACGTGGGTGGGGACGGACTGTAATGAACCTGACGCAAACCAACCGAGTCCTGATCGAGGAAAGCCTGCAGGTCGCCTTCTCCGTTCCAAGTTTCCGAATCGGCCACGAGTGCACCCTTGGAATATTCCGCCCGGTACACGGAAGATCCGGCTCGATCCCAACCTTGAACCGGCCCGTCCTTCAAGCCTTTGCGAAAACGAAACTGCAAATGCTTGCGCTCGGGTCGCGAGAGGTCGTAGACGAGAGATCCCAAGCCGAAGAACTCTTTGCCATCGTCCATGACCAAACCGTCCTCTTCCTCGAGTTCAGTAGACACAGCCGTAATGGAATCATTGGTCGGGGCATAGGAAAGAAGAGGCATGATCGCAAAATCGGAACCTGCGTCCTCGGCGAATTTCGACTGGAGAGCGCGATAATTGGGAGCAGTCTTTGCGGCATCGCCTTCGAGCCCGAACTGTTCGCCCTTTTCAATTTCCTTGGTAAAGGCGGGAAAGTACCATTCGCCGTCGTATTTCACGGCCAAGGCCTCGTTGCCTACCAAGGCATGATCGAGAGAAGCTACTGCGGCCAAAGCCAGAATGGCGAGGAGAGAATAATAACCGCGCTTGATTGACTTGAAACGCTCAATACGGCGCGCAGTGATGGGGGTAAGACGAAATTTCTTGCTGAAAAACAGTGCAATCCACAACCCGAAAGCAAGAAATGAAAACGTGGCCAACCATCCAAACCATGGGAATTTTTCGCCCCCATCCAACTCCAAGTGCAAAAACCCAATTTGTTCACTCAGGGTAAAGGGAAAGCGAACCGTCGGAAATTGAAACCCAAACCATTGGCCCACTGCGCCTAGAAGGGCGCCGACAATCAAAATCCAGCCAAATAACCTGAGCATCGGGTTGTTAGTTGAATTTCACTCTCGGGTCCACCATGGCCACGATCAAGTCAGACAGAATGTTTCCAAGCACCAGTAAAAAGGCAGCCACCGTCAACGTGCCCATGATCACCGTCTGATCCCGACCCAGCAAAGCTTGGTACTGCAATAAGCCGAACCCCTGAATATCGAACACCGTCTCGATCAAGATGCTTCCCGCGACCAACATGGTGATCAATTGTCCCAGGGTAGAGGCGATGGGTATGAACGAATTTCTGAAAGCATGCTTGAAAACGGCGCTGCGGAAGGAAACCCCTTTCGAGACCGCGGTTCTCACGTAATCGGCCGCCAAATTGTCCATCAAGTTGTTCTTCATCATCATGGTGAGCCATGCGAAGCTGCCCACCACATAACAAAGAAGAGGTAATATCGTGTGATGAGCCAAATCGAGGATTTGGGCTCCCAAGCTCATGCTGTCGAAGTCCGGATCCGTTAACCCGAACATGGGAAACCAACCCTCTCGAGCTCCCAAGTAAACAAGCATGACCGATCCCAAGGCGAAACCCGGTATCGCATACCCAACGAAAATCAGCACGGAAGTAAGGTTGTCGATCGCAGTGCGGTGCTTGATCGCCTTGAGGATTCCCAAGGGCAGGCAAATGCCGTAAGTCAGTATGGCGGTCAGGATTCCAAAATACAAAGCCACCGGAATACGGCTCTTGATCAAATCCCAAACAGGGTCGCCGAAATTGGTCGATAAGCCGAGATTACCTTGGAGCAACCCTTCGAATCGGGTTTTGAAGACAACCGTTCGATCCGCGTATTCCGGAGCCTTTTCGGCGTCTTCTCCCGAGCGCTGGACCCAACGGTCCTGCCGATCGCTCTCCGTCTCTATCCTCACTTTCCAACCATCATCCTCAATGGACTTGTCGTTGTCCATGTAGGTCGCCGAGGTGACTTCGACGCCGTTGCGCTTGATCAAGGCTTCGCGACCCGTTCCCTTCAAGAGAACGATGGTTTCGTTCTTCGGATCCTTGATCAGGTCCTGGCCTACCTTTTCCATCCCGAGGGGCACAAATTCCGACTTGCTCAACAGACGTTCACGCGGCGACAAGCCCAACCATTGCAAATAGGCCACCATGATCGACTTGTCGTATCCATATTCCTCCTCCAACTCCTCCACTTGTTCCTCACTCATGCCCCCACCGGCCTGCCCACTGCCAGAGCCTCCTTCCTCGGTTGCTTTCTGAGCTTCGTTCAACGCTCTTTCCACGGGTCCACCCGGGGCGAAGCGCGTGATCACGAAAACCAGCAGGGTAACGCCCAACAAGGTCGGCGGAATCAACAGGAAACGGCGTATGAAATAATCACGCATGTAGGCGTTCGCGTTGCATCATTGGCATGAAAAATCTGAGGGATAAAAGAAACGGCTAAGGCAAACAGGGTTCGAAAGCCAATCTTTTTCGAGCAGGCCAAACTCCTCCGACAATTGTCTTTTGCTTGCCAAGGTTACTTTTTCGCCCACTTATCGACGCATCGAACTCGACCACGGCAAACGAGAAAAGCGTATCCTCCTCAAGGCATGGGCAGGCTGCCTAATGGCCTTCTGTTGCCTTGCGGGGTGTGGTGGCGAAACCGAGGTGGAAAAGGCAACCAGTGAGGGAATCCTCATCATGGGGAACTCCTCGGAACCCAAGGGGATAGATCCTCACATCGTCAGCGGTGTCTTGGAAAACAACGTCATACGCTCGTTGTTCGAGGGGCTCGTCATCGAGCACCATTCGAAAAACGGAGAATACCTCCCTGGTGTTGCCAAAAAAGTCGAACACGACGGAAACAGTACGGTATGGACCTTTCACTTGAGGGAGGAAGCTCGATGGTCGGATGGCGAACCGCTCACCTCGGAAGACTTTATGTTCTCTTTTCAGCGAATCCTCACGCCCAGCCTCGGATCGGACTACTCCTTCATGCTGTATTATATCGAAGGAGCCGAGGATTTCCACAAAGGCGAGACCACTGATTTCACGACCGTGGGCGTGACCGCTCCCAATGACCACACCTTAAGGGTGAAATTGCGTGGCCCCTTACCCTTTTTGCCCGAAATCACCAAGCACTATACTTGGTTTCCGGTGCCCAAGCACGTCGTATTGGATCACGGCAAGATGGGCGAACCTTTCACGGACTGGACCAAGCCGGGCAACTTGGTTTGCAACGGCCCTTTCAAGCTTAAGTCATGGCGAATCAACGATCATATAGAAGTCGAGCGAAACCCTGAATATTGGGATGCTGAAAACGTCGGGATCAACGGCATTCGCTTCCTTCCCATCAATAATAGTTACACCGAGACCCGAATGTTTTTCAGTGGCCAGTTGCACCTCACCTACCGCGTACCCCCGGAAATGATCGCCTACTCGGCCGAGCATTACCCCGAAAACCTACGGACGGAACCTTGGATCGCCACCTATTTCATTCGTTGTAACGTGGATAGAGACGCCTTCAAGGACAAGCGAGTCCGCAAGGCCTTCTCGATGACCATCGATCAACAGTCGATCATCGACAACGTCACGCTAGGAAAGCAACTGCCCGCGACGGGGATAGTCCCCGCCTTTGGTGACTATCCAGCCTCTAAACAAGTCTCTTTCAACCCTGAAGCCGCCCGCAAACTGCTGGCAGAGGCCGGATATCCCAATGGCGAAGGATTGCCGGACATCGAATTCCTGACCACGGATCAGGATTCAGCAAAGGCTTTGGCGGAAGCCTTGCAAGCGATGTGGTTGGAACACCTCGGCGTAACCATCAAGATTCGGCAACTGGAATGGACCACCTACCTGGACACGATGTTCAAACAGGAATACGACTTGGCAGCCGGAGGTTGGGTTGGTGATTACCTGGATCCCTTGACCTTTTTGGATATGTGGATTGAAGGTGGCGGCAACAATCGTACCGGTTGGAGCAATGAAAAATTCGAGGCTCTCCTCGACGAAGTGCAAAAGACCGGTGACAAAGGTCTTCGATACAAAAAGTTGAAGGAAGCGGAGGAGTTGTTTCTCGAGGAAAGACCGGTGCTGCCAATCTATTGGTACACCCGCAACTACTTGATCAGTCGGGACGTTCAGGGCTGGAATCCACTGATCTTGGACAATCACCCCTACAAGTTCCTCAAACTGGAAAGCGCGGACTGACCAATGCTGCGTTTCATCGCCAATCGTTTCCTGCAAGGGATCATCGTACTGATCGCCCTTTACACGATCACTTTCTTCCTGATCAAGGCGATGCCCGGAGACCCCTTTACCGGGGAGAAGAACATCGCTGAGGAAACCAAGGAACTCATGCGTGAAAAGTACGGTTTGAACGACAGTGTGTTCACGCAATACTTCCTCTACTTGAAGAATGTCTTCACGGAAGGCAGTCTCGGAATCTCAACCAGTAAAGCGCATTCGGTAAACGAGATGATCGGGCAATCCTTCCCCGTGTCTTGCGTGCTTGGAATCACCGCTTTGCTGATCGCAATCGCAGTAGGCGTACCGTTGGGAGTCGCCTCAGCAGTTCGTCAGAACAGTTGGATCGATTACTCGAGCATGGCATGGGCCATGATAGGGATCTGCGTGCCGGCGTTCACGGTAGGGCCGATCCTGCAGATTTTCCTAGCCATGAAATTGCCGCTCTTCAACGTAGCGGGCTGGTCATCGCCCCGTGACGTCGTGTTACCCGCGATCACCCTCGGCTTGGTTACAACGGCTTACATCGCCCGGTTGACGCGCAGTGGAATGCTGGAAATTCTCTCCCAAGACTACATTCGCACTGCCCACGCCAAAGGTCTTCCCATTTCCCGTGTGGTTATGAAGCACGCCCTGCGAGGCGGTTTACTACCAGCGGTTGCCTACATTGGTCCTGCTTTTGCCGCCCTGATCAGCGGCTCTTTCATCGTTGAAACAATCTTTCAAGTACCTGGAATGGGGCAACACTTCGTCAACGCGACGAAAGCTCGCGATCCTTTCCTTCTGCAAGGCGTCGTGCTGTTCTTTGGATTGCTCATTGTAATCATGAACCTAGCGGCCGACATTCTCACCGGCCTCCTCAATCCGCGTGTCCGCCTAACCCAAGAATGAACAATTCGACAAATAGCGATGCGCAACGCGAGGTGGGTAATTCACTTTGGCGAGATGCCTTCCTGCGCATGCGAAAAAATCGTTTGGCTTTGGTTAGTTTCTGGCTCGTCGTTTTGATGCTGGCTTTCTGTTTCGTGGTCGCTTGGTTCTGTCCCAATCCAGACAAGATAGACCTCGATAACAAGTTTTCAGGACCTTCCGCATCCCATCTACTGGGAACGGATCAACTCGGACGTGACATTTTCTCACGAACGTTATTTGGAGGGCAAATCTCATTACTTGTCGGATTCGTCGCCACCACGGTCGCCATTGGAATTGGAATCGTTGTTGGAGCAGCATCCGGATATGCAGGCGGGCGCACGGATGCGATTATCATGCGTAGCGTCGATACACTCTTCGCCATCCCCTTCCTGGTGGTCGTCATAGTTCTTCAGGTGGTGATTGCCGAGTGGACGAAAAATGCCTCGGGATGGATTGTGGAGAACTGGGATTGGGACAAGAAGTTGACTAGTCGCATAGCCAACATCATTCCGCTTTTCATTGCGCTAGGACTCTTTGGTTGGCTGACCTTGGCTCGGATCGTCCGAGCCCAGGTTCTCAGTCTCAAGGAACAGGAGTTCGTGGAAGCGGCAAAAGCACTGGGGTACACGCGGATGCGGATCTTGTTCCGACACATCATACCAAACACTCTCGGGCCAACGGTCGTGTATGCCACGCTCACCGTTCCAGGCTTCATCATGTACGAGGCAACCCTCTCCTACCTCGGCTTGGGGGTGGAAGCTCCAAACAGTTCATGGGGCATCCTGATACGCGATGGGGCCAATTTCCTCGAGACTGAACCCCAGTTGCTGATCATCCCCGGCCTCTTCTTTTCCCTCACGCTTCTCGCCTTGAATTTCCTCGGGGACGGCCTCCGCGACGCCCTCGATCCCAAGGCATCCAAGGATTAGACATGAGCCTGCTTGAAATACAGAACCTGAAGACCTACTTCCATACCCGAGCGGGCACGACGCGGGCCGTGGACGACGTTTCCTTCTCGCTCGAAAAAGGAGAGATCGTGGGCGTCGTCGGTGAATCGGGTTCGGGCAAGTCGGTCACCTGTCACAGCATACTGGGCCTTCTTCCGCAACCGCCGGCCAAGATCGAGGGAGGCGTCGTCACCTTCGACGGCGATGAACTCCTCGACATGCCCCCTCCCCTACTCCGGGCCATACGCGGAAAACGAATTTCCATGGTCTTCCAAGACCCCATGAGTTGCCTCAACCCCTACCTGACCATCCTCGATCAAGTGGCCGAGCCCATTCTCATCCATGAAGAGGTTACAAAGGAGGAAGCCGAGCAACGGGCCATCGAGATGATGAAGAAAGTGGGTATCCGCGACGCCGAAAAAAGAGCCCGTTCCTACCCTCATGAGTTTTCCGGCGGCATGCGCCAACGCGCCATGATCGCGATGGCCTTGGTCACCAACCCGGACGTTCTTCTCGCCGACGAACCAACCACCGCCCTGGACGTGACGGTGCAAGCTCGCATACTCCGTTTGTTGCGCGACCTGCGCGACGACTTGGGCGTAGGCGTCATCTTCGTCTCGCACGATCTCGGCGTCATCGCCGAGGTAGCCGACCGAGTAGTCGTGATGTACCAGGGGAAGGTCGTGGAGCAAGGCGAGGTGTTGTCCATTTTCGAAAACCCGTCCCATCCCTACGTGAAGGGATTGCTCGCTTGCAGGCCTACCTTCGAGACGAAATTCCGCATCCTTCCAACGGTGGACGATTTCCTCGATACCGAGGAGGCGGAAGATGGATCAATTACCATAATCGAGCGTCCCGACGTCGGTAAACGCCTGGCTGACCTCGAACGAGAATCGGAAACGAACGAAGCCGATGGTTCGGACCTTCCCGACGTTCTTCTGGAAGTGACGGACCTCAAGGTGCACTTTTCCAGCGGAGGCGGTTTCTTCGGTAAGCCTCATGAAGTGGTGAAAGCGGTAGACGGCGTGAACCTGACCGCCCGACGCGGACAAACCTTGGGACTGGTTGGCGAATCCGGTTGCGGCAAGACGACCATCGGTCGAGCCATCCTGCGCTTGGTCAAACCAACCGGCGGATCCATCCTGTACGATGGAACCAAACTGTTGGAGGTACCTCCCAACGAATCACTTTCCTACCGGAAGCGCATGCAAATCATCTTTCAGGATCCTTACGCCTCTCTCAATCCACGCCTCACCATCGAGCAAGCCCTCATCGAACCCATGACCGTCCATGGTCTGGGCGCCGATCGCCACGAACGCAGGGATCGCGTAGTCGCTCTCCTCGAGGAAGTCGGCCTGTCCGCCAGCCACCTCCTACGCTATCCGCACGAATTTTCCGGCGGACAACGCCAACGCCTTTGCGTAGCAAGAGCCCTTGCGCTGGAGCCCGAGTTCATCGTCTGCGACGAATGCGTCAGCGCCATGGACGTATCCGTACAGGCCCAAGTGCTCAACCTCTTGCGGGAGCTACAGGAGAAGCGAGACCTCACTTATCTTTTCATTTCCCATGACTTGAGCGTGGTGAAATTCATGTCCGACGAAGTCGCCGTGATGGAAGCGGGGCAAATCGTGGAACAAGGTTCCGCGGAAGAGCTCTACCGGAACCCGAAGAAAACCTATACGCAGGAACTACTCGACGCCGTGCCGCGAGGAGACTTGGAATCCCTGCAGGCTCGGTTCAAAGGCTAAGCCTTGGTTCCCTGCTGCTTTTCCCTGACGGCGGAAAAAAGAAATTGCTGGGCAAGCCCGGCAAAGCGCCCGAAGTGGGCTCGTCCGAAAGCGGCCACCTGCTCCAGTCGCCAATCCTTCAGTCCGTAGCCGGATGCCATGACCTTGGCGATCCAAGTATCCACGGGGAAAGCTTCCCGTTTGCCCGCCCCGAAAAGCAGGGCGCAATCAGCCACCTTGCCTCCTACGCCTGGGAGTTTCATGAGTTTTCCCCGGGCTTGCTCGTAGGTGGCCTCTTCGACTTCGGAAAAAAAATCGGGCTCTTCGGCAAGCATCCGGGCGGTTTGGGTGACGTATTTCGCGCGGTAACCCAATTTCAAGGCCCTTAGTTCCTTTTCGGAAACCCGAGCGAGTCGTTCCCATGTTGGCAATGCGTAGATTCCAGGAACGATTTCCTCGCCATATTTCTTGGCCGTGAGCTCGCAGAGTTCCTTGATTTGGGGGATGCTCTTGACAGTGCTGAGGAGAAAAGCGAACAAGGCCTCGCCCAAGGGTTGTCTCAGTATTCGCAAGCCATGAAAGCGTTCCATGGCGTTGGCCAGAAAGCGATCACTTCTCCAAGGCAACTCGTCGATGATCTCCTCGTAAGGGGGATCGAAGGCAAAATACCGCAGCACTTCCTCGCGGTTCACGGAAACTTGCTTAGGACGGCGCCATTCCAACCTTTCCCCCTGGAGGCACACCTCAACCAGGTTTTGGCCCCATATGCCGGTCCACGAACCGGATTCGTTTAGGCGCCAGCGAAAGGCTTGACCACCGTCCAAGGTTTCGGCAAGCGAACGATCGCTAAAAGAGGTATTCGCGCCGAGACTTCGCCATGGCGTGAAAACGAGAGATTCGCTAGAGTAATGCAAAGGAAACGCTCGCTTCTACGGACGTTCCCACAGGAAGCTCTTGCGCTCCAAAACAACTTTTCCGTCGGCAGTTTCCAAGGTGAACTTCCAGGCCACGGGGCGAGCCTTGGGATCAGGCCAGTCGGAACCGGTCAGACCCACGAAGAGATCCTTTCCCTTGGTCCGATCGTTCGGCACCGCTACGCGATGTTCGACTGCGTCCGGAGCTGTGGGTGCAATTACCTGCCAACGAGCCACGAGGTCGGGCGGCAATTTCCTTGTAGAATCCTTGAGCGAAAGGATGAGGTAAAGGCCCGCGCGCGATTCAGGCTTGGAGCGACAGATGAGTCGGCTTCCCTTGTTTTCCTTGCCGTCGAAATACTCTGAGATTCGTAGAAAGGCCTGCTTTTCAAGATAGCGAATCGAAACAAAACGCGCTTCGGTCGCCTGGGAGGAAATCGCAAGCCCGGACAATACGCAAAGAATGGCCAGGCTACGAAAAATAAGCATCGAAAAAACTATTCCTTGGCCTCTTCGTCGGCCGGTTCGTCCTTGGGCTTTTCGTCCTCATCTTCATCTGAATCATCCGCGGATTCTTCACCAGTGTCTTCGGAAGCTTCGTCTTCCTCGGCATCGGAGGCATCCTCTTCAGATGATTCGTCTTCGGCAACCGCATTGTCGTCGGAATCATCCGTACCCTCTTCTTCGGAGTCCTCGGAAGCTTCTTCGGCCACGGCTTCGGGTTCGGCATCATCGGAGGAGTCCTCTTCAGACTGTTCCTCTTCTTCTTCGACGTCCGCAGAGTCGTCCGAATCATCCGCGTCTCCTTCTCCGGAGTCGTCGGAAGTTTCTTCGGCCGCGGCTTCGGGTTCGGCATCGTCCGTAGATTCTTCTTCAGACTGTTCCTCTTCTTCTTCGTCGGCATCCGCAGAGTCGTCCGAATCATCCGCGTCTCCTTCTTCGGAGTCGTCGGCAGCATCGTCGGCCGCGGCTTCGGGTTCGGCATCGTCCGTAGATTCTTCTTCGGAATCGGAAGATTCATTTTCTTCCGTCGTTTCCTCCGTGGCAGCAGGTTCTTCTTCCTGAGCTTCAGTTTCCGCAGCAGCTT
>PBLJ01000067.1 GCA_002721705.1 Opitutia bacterium | reverse complement strand
CGACGCGCATGGTGCTGATGAAAGTCTTTATCCGTCACCATCATGTTTGCGTCGACGTAGTAAGTGCCTGGGTAGGCGATCCCATACCAGCGCATGCTCTGACCTTCGTCTGGTCGGATTAGCTGGTTCATTATTCCGAAAGCTTTGATTACGGCCGAGTCGCTGTCGGACAGCAGGGGGAAGGTGATGTCGTGCTTGGCAGCAAAGTCTTGGAGAACTTCTACTGGGTCATTGCTGATTGCGAAAACTGAGTAGCCGGCTTCCTTAAGGTTGTCGTTGATTCCTTGCAGTTGAACTAACTGCGTCATACACGGAGGTCACCAGTAAGCAGATCGGTGGAAGACGACCACTCCGCCATTTGGTCCAAGGGACTCTGCGACGTTGATGAGATCTCCGTTTTGGTCCGGGAGGACAACTTCTGGAACGACTTCGCCAACGTCAGGGCCGGTATGAAAGTCTTTTTCGGGTTGCCTACGGGTCGCTCTGGTCAGTTCCTGTGGACTGTAGAAACCGAATTCGTCGTAGTACTGGTTTTCGGTTGGTGACACAGCGTTTTCCTCATCTTGTAGCGACTACTGCGCTAAGGACCTATAGATCTAATCGCGGCCACACTAGGCCAGCGAATACTGAATTGCCTACCGCTTGAAATCATTGGAACAGGGCTAGATCTCAAAGTTGGGGGCAGACGAGGCTTTTGCCTTGCGTACTCATCTGGGCGTAAAGGCTCATGCTGTCTACGTCTAGGACTGACTCCAGGGAAAGCTTGTGGCTGTATGAGCTGGCGAAGGTAGTGGTCAACTCAGTTGCCACACGCGTTCGGAGCTCTTGACTTCGTTCAATACCGATTTTCGCTAGGAAGTTAGGAAGTAGCCAGCCGCCTATGCCCCATGCCATCCCATAGTTCCTGATTAGTTGGGTGGGGCCTCGGTCTAGTCCGCCGTAGATATACAGCTGCTTATGGGTCGTCGAGCCATAGCGACTGTATTCGCCGTCGCTTGAACTAGCGGCTGTCTCCATAGCGTGAAGAATTTGTGTCTGTAACTCCCCGCCGCCGATGGCGTCGAAGCCAAGAGTTGCTCCGGTTGCAGCAATGGCTTTCACTAATTCGCTGGCAAAGTTAGGTGAGCTCGAATCAACGACGTAGTTAGCGCCTTGTGACTTGAGGAGTTCTACCTGTTCGTCGCGTCGCACAATGTTGACCAAGTCGATGTCGTCGTCGATGCAGATGCGGTTCAACATTTGACCGAGGTTTGAGGCGGCAGCGGTGTGGATGAGCGCCGAATGTCCTTCAAGCCTCATTGTTTCGGTCATCCCTAAGGCAGTGAGTGGGTTAACGAAACATGACGCCGCATCGATTGCTTGGGTGCCTTCTTCCAAAATTAAGCAATCGCGTGCTTTAACTATGCGGTGCGTGGCGTACATCCCGCCGGCCAGAACAGCAACGACCTGTCCTTGCAAAGCTTGTGCTTGTTCTTCGCTACCTGTGTCGAGCACTACGCCAGCCCCTTCGTTTCCCACCGGCATGGCTTGGTCAATTCGGGCTGTAAGAGCATCTATAGCACCATCGGGCAATGGAAGGGTCAGACCGTTTTCTGATTTTGAAGCCGTTGATGGGTGTGCTCCAGCTAGAAGGAGCCCGAGGTCGCTGGGGTTAATTGGCGATGCCTCAACTGCTATGAGCACCTCGTCAGGTCCTGGAGTTGGCACCTCGAATTCTTCAATCCTGAGGTCAACTGTCGAATCTGAGGTGACCGTCGAGGTCAACTGCTTTCCTTTTGACATGTCGGTCATTTCCTTTGCCTGGTCGCGAACCCTCCCGGGCCCTACCAGGGAGTTCGTTTATGCGGAGACTTGGACCTCGTAAAGTTCGTAGACCAATTCACCGGTCTCGCCGTTCAACTGACCTGCGGCAACGGCTTGCACGTTATTTAGCCATGAGTAGCGCTCATCACCAGTTTGAAAGGTAGGAGCGGTGGCGATCAAACCTGTCGACATGTCCGCACGTCCTTGATATTCAACGTAAATGAACGCCCCATCGTCGGTTTTTAAGGTGAAGCGAACATCTAAGAGACCGGTACCGTCATCTCCGACGGTTAGCCAGTCAGCCGCGTCATCGGTTGCCAAGCTTGCGTTAATACGCTCGCTTGTCACAGTGAGACTGGAAACATTTGCTGTCACCCGCGTTCCTTTGTGCCCTTTACCCACCTCGATCATCGGACCAACCTGGACGTTTATTGTTGCCATGTGAACAAGTTCTGCTGTCGGCATGACTTACCACCCTTTGTTGTGTGCTTACCGCTGCACCGTAGTCGGAGAATCGCTGTCCCAGCCAAAGGTCTTGGAGATCCATGGCTTTAGCTTCTCCCCGAAGGACTGAAGAAACTGATCTTTGCCACCAATTTGATCAAGCCAATAATCAATTTCAGTTTTGGGTGACCATGATCATCTAACGTCAAACCTCAAACGACTCTGAAGGACAGATATGGCTACTCAAGTGGAGCGACTAGCTCAAGGACTTATGTTTCCTGAGGGTCCTACAATCGGGCCAGACGGGGCTCTTTACGTGACCGAGATAGCTGGTCAACGAATCTCCAAGATCAATGAGGACGGCACGGTCTCGACTTTCGCCGATACCGGAGGTGGGCCGAACGGAGCTGCATTCAACCCCCAAGGCGAACTCGTCGTTGCTAATAACGGCGGCAGATGGCCCACTGATGTTCTTTCAACATCACAAGCCCCGGAACCAGAATTCGCCCAAGGGCGTATACAGACACTAAGTAGCGAAGGTGTTGTGGTCTCTGAACTCTCAGAGATCGATGGAGTTGCGTTGAACTCTCCTAACGATTTGTGTTTCGATTCTCACGGTGGTTACTACTTCACCGATCCCGAATGGAGTGGGCTTGTCGGCGGGGATAGAGATGGTGGTCCGGTGTGTTATGTCAACGCTGAAGGCGAAGCGTCTCGCGTGGCTTCGAATATCGGTTTCCCCAACGGTCTAGGGGTTCGGGCAGACGGCAAAGTTTTAGTTGTTTGCGAGTCTCTTACCGGAATGCTTTTGAGTTACCGAATCGAGGAACCCGGAATTTTGAGCGGAACAGCTAAGCCAAATGGGATGATCGGACGACGATCAGTGCCAGACGGCTTTTGTTTCGATGCATCAGGTCAGATCATCGTCGCAGGTCATGGTTCCAGCAGCCTGTTCGTACTCGATGGAAATGATGGTCGCCCTGTTCAAATCATCGAACTTCCTGAGAAGGGGCCCACTAATTGTTGTTTCGGGGGGAAAGATTTTCGCACTTTGTTCGTAACTTCTTCTGATCAGGGTTATGTGTACGCCATTGACTGGCCGATAGAAGGAATGCCGCTCCTTCACTCCTGACATCTGGTGTCGCTAGGGATAAATGGTGTGGGGCACCTGAGCTTTGGAGGCCCTAGTCCAGTAGTTGCGAGTTTTGAAGCACTAGTTGTCAGCAGTCGGTTTACGGTGTCGCGCTTTGGGCGTCCATAATCCAGTCGATCACATCATTGCCATCTCTTGTTCCCCACACCCCCACCGCACCACGAGCCCCACCAACTGGCACTGGATCCACTCGCCGCCATTCGGTAGCTACAACTCTGTGGGCAATAAGCCAACGATCGTCTCGCTTCTCGAAACGATCAACGTAGCGAATACCAAACACATCGTCTTTGCCCTCTGTGTCTAGTGTCGCTTCTCTGCGGTGGTAAGCCACGGCATAGGTTTCTGCCCGCGCTGAATCCCCATCAATTTCATCAACAAGAACGTTGCCCATGAAATGCATGGTCGCGGTCCAACGCGGCAGAAAGCCTTCGCACATCTCGATAAATTCATCGACGCTGCCTTTAAAGGCGCCATGGTCATCGTATGCGTCAGGGTGGTAGCAGGACCTCACCAACTCGAAATCGAGTCGGTCGATACCCCGTGCATACCTATAAACGACATCAGTAATTTCCTGCTTGGCTAGGAGAGTCTCAAGGTCCATGCAAGAGATTCTTACAGATACCAAGCAGAAAAGTTTTCCTCAGCCAGCGCTTTGGTAGGTCAACCCAACGCTGATTTCACAATTGCTGCAACTTCTTCAGGCTGGTCAAACTCGGCATGGTGTCCCGCTTCTTCCACCAAGTGCGTGCTCGCGACATTGGGAAGGATCTGCGCCCACTTGTCCAAATAGGGGCACGGAATGATCGCATCCATAGCGCCGTGTATCAACGTAACGGGGTTCTTTACCAGATGAAGCCGTTCGTCGATACCGAACTCCGGTATCGGCCAAATCAGTTGAGCTGAAGCTGTCCGGGTGAGATAACGGTCAACTCCATGTTCTACAAGTAAATCGGCAGGCATGTCTTCCACGTCGTCAAAAAAACTGGCTGATGCCGCGGGGTCCACTGTCAGCATTTTCCGTTGATTAGTCAATGTCGTTGCGAAGGGATCAGCTATCGGATCATCTGAGTCCCACAGGCCGTAGGGAGCGATCAGCACCATCGCGTCAAAGGCCTCAGGTCGGATCGCTGCCAGCTCCAACGCCACCATTGCTCCAACACTCGAGGCGACAACCGGCAGGCCAGTAACACCGGCCACATCAATGAGTTCGCTTGCCGCTACAACCCAATCGTGAAGATTTCTTAAGCCGTTTGCTTCACTTGAACCGGTGAAACCCGGAAGGCTCGGCGCAACTACGCGCCAGCCGTCATTTGCCAACGCTTGAAGAAACGCGTGTTCGCCGGGGTTACCAAGCATTCCATGTAGATAAGTAATCGGTACGCCTTCGCCACATGAGACAAGACCCACGTGACCTTCCCGAAACGGGATCGTCTCAGTTGCGTAGCCGCTCAACTGATTGGTACCTCAGGTACATCTCTGCGAGCGCGTTGATCAAGCGGTTGAGGCCACCAAAGATCCTCGTACTCGTCCTCGAAAATTCCACTGACTTCGGGCATCACTTTGGTGGCATACATCCCGGTGTTGTATCGCACCAAGTCCTTGTGCATGTTACCGAAGTGACAAAAAGTCATGAGATGGCCAATATGCATCGTGGTGGCCAATTCATGAACCTGTTCAGCAACTTGGGTGGGGTCCCCCAAGATCACGTAGCCCTTCTCAACCATGTCCTCAAAACTCAGGCCCTTGGGGAATCCTCCACCTCCGCCTGATTTCTTGGACTCGGACCGCGCTGTCGCTTCTCTGGCGGCGCGTTCAACCATTCCTTCGACACCCGCTCGGACTGTGTTGGGAGTCTTGTACCCGGGGGGGTCAGCAAAGCCAGCGTAAACGTGTAAGCAGGTGTTGAAGAAGTACTCTGCCGGTTCACGATAAAGATCCCAAGCTTCTTTTTCAGTGTCGGCAACGGCAATGAACTGAGCAAACCCACCTTGAAAAGGATTCGCCTCTTTTCCAGTCTCTTGAACCTTCTTCCAGAAACCCTGCATAGTTTTCAGGCCCGCTTTGTACCCGAAATAGCTGAGGTAGCAATATACGAGGTCTTGCTCCGCACACCAGTCCCACGTATCCACCGAGCCGCCTCCGGGGATCCATATAGGAGGATGCGGCTGTTGCACCGGCCGAGGCCAGACATTGACATAACGAAGCTTGTTGTATTTACCGTTGTAGGAAAATACTTCGTCTCGGGTCCAAGCCTGACGGATGAGATCTACACCTTCGTGGTACCTCTCCCGGAGTGTCGCAGGATTTTGCCCATAAGCGAAGATGGTGTCCATCGGTGAGCCAACAGGGAAGCCAGCGACCATACGTCCTCCGGTAATGCCATCTAGCATCGCTATTTCCTCTGCGACCCGCAAAGGCGGGTTGTAAAGGGCAACCGAATCTCCGAGCACAATGATGTTGGTTTCGGGACAGTTTCTACTCAGGGCGGCAGCGATGATGTTGGGACTTGGCATCAACCCGTAACCGTTGGAGTGGTGCTCATTCACTCCGACGGCGTCAAAACCACAGCCTGCCGCAAACTCAAGTTCATCGAGGTACTCGTTGTAGGTGCGATTGCCCACTTCTGGGTCATACAGAGAAGGGTCGATGTCAACCCACACGGAACGGTGTTCTTCGGGGAAGTCGGGCGGTAATTCCGGATACGGCATGAGGTGAAAGAAGATGCTTTTCACAGTGACTCCCACAAGTTACGGCTTCTGATGTAAATCTAGCGCTAATTAGACTTTCTCTCGTGATTCCCGGCAGGGAAGGCATGAGGGCTACGCAACCGATAGTCCGCCATCGACGACAAACTCTGCTCCCGTGCAATAGCTGCTCTCTTGTGACGCCAGCCAGAGCACCAACTCAGCAACCTCGCTAGCTTCTGCGCTTCGGCCCATCGGGACCACGGATTCGACCCTGGGCTGCAGATTCTCTGGGAATTGGTCGAGCATTGCTGTCTCGATCAAACCGGGGTGTACGGAGTTGACTCTGACGTTATGGCGAGCCAGCTCGTGGGCAGCGGACTTAGTCATCCCTCTCACTGCCCATTTACTAACCGAATAGGAGAACTGAAAGCCAACGCCTTGGAGGCCTGCCACGGAGGAAATGTTGACTATCGAGCCACCCTGCTGTTTCTTCATCTCTTCAGCTACAGCCCGCATTCCCAAGAAAACCCCTGTGCAGTTCACCTCCATGACTCGCTCGAAATCCTCCCTGGAAGCTCGAGTCAGACGATCAAACAGGAGAATCCCTGCGTTGTTCACGAGAACATCTATGGATCTACCTTGATCTATCAATGCATCCACAACCGCGGCCCAATTGTCTTCATTCGTCACATCAAGATGATGGAAAGTGGCTGAATTACCGAGCTCTTCTGCAAGAGCTTGCCCTTCACCATCTAAGACGTCTGCGATCACTACGAAGGCTCCCTCTTCGGCAAAGCGTCTAGCCTCTGCCGCTCCCTGCCCTCGTGCTCCTCCGGTAATTATTGCTGTGCAATCTTTTAGTCGCTCACCCATATCTCCAGTATCGGTCAAAAAAACCAGTCGGCACCATCCAAGACACTGACCTGACCCATCGGGACGTCCTGAACTGTTCATGCAGGGCACAACGACAAACGAGACAACAAGTGCTGACTTTCGTGGGGCAAACCACGAAAGACAACCGATCTTCTATGACCAAAAGCTTCTCGCTGTCGTTCGTAAACATCCGAGATGTTTGTTGTCGCGAGTTGCAAACGACAGCTCCTCATGGTTGGATGTTGGGGTTATCAAGAGCGGTGTGCATCTGTGCACCCGGCAACCTGGGGCGAACACCCAAGGTGCTTCCTGTCTTTGGCAGGGATAAGGCAACGGTCTTCGGGCCCGAGCAACGAAGTGTTCTTGAGGACTGGGTTCGCCCGCTTCTCGCCATTCGAGCGCCGCAAAGTATTCGCCCTTCGATTACCGATTTAGAACATTCTCAGGCGCGAATATGAGTAACCAAGAAAGACAAAAAATTACTGATGGCGCCATCTCAGTTTCTCCTAAGCCATCTGCCTATTCGCGCCTATTGAGCCAACGATCGTGGCTAGTAATTGACGGCGCAATGGGAACTCAACTTTTTGACCGTGGACTGTTGCCTGGAAGTCCACCCGAACAGCTGAATCTTGAGAATCCTGAGATCGTGGAAGCCGTCCATACCGAATATTTACGAGTCGGATCCGACATCATTTTGACGAACACCTTCGGAGGCACTCGCCAACGGTTAGCGCTACACGGACTCGAGGACAAGGTCCACGAAATAAACTCCGCCGCCGCGCAGATCGCGAGACGGTCAGCGCTCAAATTTGATGCACTGGTTGCTGGAAGCATTGGTCCAATCGGACAACTGTTGGATCCTTTGGGGCCGCTTTCTGCTGTTGAGGCTCGCGACGCTTTTCGTGAACAAATTCTCGGTCTGACCACCGGCACTCAGGACCAACACTCAGACCACTCTGTTGATCTGCTCTGGATCGAGACAATGAGCAGCTTAGACGAAGCAACAATTGCCATTGACGTCTCGTGCGAACTGACCGACCTACCGGTAGCAGTCACTATGAGCTTCGACACCAACAGACACACCATGATGGGTGTGTCACCGGCGGCGGCCGTCACGGCTTTACTCGCCGCTGGAGCTAGCGCTGTCGGTTTGAATTGCGGCAATAGTCTCGCTGACAATGAGGCCGCTATTAGGGAAATGCGGGAAGCCGCTCCCGACGCAACGTTGATAGCGAAACCCAACGCTGGAATCCCTGAGTGGAAGGGGACAGAACTCAGCTACTCGGCAACTCCAGCGCTGATGGCTGAGTTCGCTTGTCGGCTTCATCAGCTGGGAATTTCACTTATCGGCGGATGTTGTGGGACAACCCCGGATCACATCTCGGCTATGCGTTCTGCTTTGGTGTCCTCAAGCCAATCCTCATCGACTTAACAACTCTCGAATTGAACTTTCGTCCTCGTGCTCGCGAGAACTGCACAAAGCGCCCGTTCGGACCTGTCTCGTTTCAACCCACTAAACCCGGTGATTTCAATAGGCGTGACTTTAGGCGCGAGCGATATTTGGTCCGCCCCGAAACAAGTGCGCTAGTTCCCTCTAGGGCGTGCGACCGCAGAAGCCCAATAAACGATCAAGAGCGGAGGCATCGTCCGGGACTTCCACCTCAGAGCCGAACCCTCCGCCGGCTCGCCTCTCATCAGTGATGAACCCACTAAGGAATGTGGCCGTCACATCGACGAGCTCAACTGGAGGGTCGAAGTCCTGTCCGGTCGAGCGGGCCAGGTCCCAGCAGTGGATGAAGTTGTCGGCGGAGATCAGTTGCATCGCAACACCGGCCGGCATGTCGCCGAAGATGAGGCTGATGACCTCGTCAAGGTCTCCAACGCCGTTCACTGCCGCTTCCAGTTCGACCGAAGCATCCTGGTAGGTCGCTCGATGGTCGTCACCGAGAACGTCACCGAATTGCTCAGGCATCCCGGCGAGCAACTCGTCCCCACGTGACTTGTCGCCGTTTAGGCCGGCCGCGAACAGGAATCTTCCGAGGGTGAAGTGCCCGATTAAGTCCCGGACGCGGAATTCGCTGCACGGCGTGTCGTCGTCCAGCTGGCCGGCATCTGTGCCGTCCACCAGAGCGGTAAGCAGGTCGGTCACCTCCGAGAGTTGTTCCTTCGGATCCATGGTGTCGCCTCCAATGCCTCCGCTCCCCACCGGGAACCTCCCGCTGTCGGAACCGCGTAAGCGAGCCGAATGTAGCACCTCGGGAACGTCGAGGTGCCAGTGGTATGGGCGATAAAGGACTCAAACCCGTGACCTCAATAATCAGGCGATGAGCTATGGTCGACAAGAACGCGCGATGAAAATCACCATCACCAGCATCTTCGTCGACGATCAGCAGTCGGCCCTCGCGTTCTACACCGATGTACTCGGCTTCAAGGTCAGGCATAACGTGCCGATGGGCGAACACGCATGGATCACCGTCGTCTCGCCGTCCGCTCCTGATGGTCCTGAATTGTTGCTGGAACCGGCCAGTCACCCCGCGGTACAGCCCTACCGAAACGCACTCAACAAAGATGGAATCCCATTAGCTCAATTTGGCGTCGACGACGTCAAGGACGAATACGAGCGTCTCACAGCCCAAGGAGTGACGTTCACGCAACCACCAACTCAATTTGAGGACCACCTAATCGCCGTCTTTGATGACACTTGCGGCAACTTGATCATGATCCAGTCCGAATCGTCCACTGACTGAGTTGAGTGTGGGGGCTCAGGCATCGGGTTTGTGGAATTTGACACATCTGGGTTTCGCCAAAAAGAACCGCTGATGACCTCGACACTTGCATGCGTCGGTGCAGGCGGCACAGGACTCGCACTTCGATCCAAACAAGATCCCGTTAGTATCGACCTTGCTTATCAACTATGGACTTCTCACTCAAAGCCAAGTCAACCGAAATCCGCAACCTTTCCTAACAACGTCACGGACCATTATTGACCATCACCGAAAATAAGCCTCTACTCAGGGGAGTTTCACATCGGGCGGCATTCGTGGTTTCGCTCACCCTTGCACCCATTGTGGTCGTCTCAGCTCCTGGCGTATGGCCACGCCTAATAACGGCGCTCTACACACTGGCGATAGTTGCCCTATTTGGTGTGTCGGCGTTGTATCACCGTGTTAATTGGGGACCGACAAATCGGCAACGACTCCAAAAATTTGATCACGTAACAATTTTCCTCGCGATCGCAGCTACTTACACACCAGTCGCCGCATTCGTCCTCACCGCGTGGGCAGCCAAACTTGTCCTGATCCTGGTGTGGGGTGGTGCTGTGCTGGGCACCGTGATACGACTTCGCTTCCCCCACTGTCCGCAATGGATGGTCGCGGCACCATATTTGATTGTCGGGTGGTGTCTATTGGCGGTGATCAAAGATGCTTGGCAACAACTTGGTGTCCTCGGATTTATCCTTTTTCTTTCCGGGGGATTGTTATACACAGCCGGTGCCATCGTGTTCGCTAACCAAAAACCCAACCCGTGGCCACAAAAGTTTGGTTTCCATGAAATATTTCACTCTCTCACCGTGACCGCAGCTTCTCTCCACTATGTGGCATTTGTTTTTGTTGTGCTCCCGAAAGCCCGATGAAGCTATCTACCGTCAACTGCACATCGAAGGCCAGCTAACGGCGATCCGATTCCAAGAATCAGCCCCATCGACTTGACAGTTGCCAACAAATCAAAGGCTCCAACGGTGAAGACCCACTTGTATCGCCCGCTACCAGGACAGCGAGTTGACCACCAGCTCAGTTATCGGGCACCGGTGTAACCGCGAACACGGTTTGCCCGCGCTCACCGGCCCGGAAGGTGGTGGCAGCGGTGAACAACACTGCAAAAACCAGGGCTACACCCAGAATCGCGGCAGCCAGATTGAGATCCAGATAGCTGCGATAAGAAACAATGGCGCCAGCGGAAATACCAGCGGCTGCCCCAAAAGCCATCATGCACATGTCGCCCGCACCTTGGACACTGGCGCGTTGTTCGACTGGAAACGCGTCTGTTAGCAGGCCGCTCGCAGCGATGACACCGAAACACCACGCGAAGCCGATCACGGTCTGACCGCCAGTGATTCCAATAAACCCTTCAGGCGGTGTGAATCCTGCCCACAACGCACCGGCTACGCAGAACACACCGGAGCAGACCAGCATTGGGTAGCGCCCAATCTGATCGGCGAGCCGACCGACCAATGGACTGAAGGCGTACATGCCAAGGATGTGACTGAACAACATGATGCTGATCGCGCCGTTGCTTTGTCCTCCATCGTTCATGTGCAGCGGCGTGAGGGTCATGGTGGCCACCATCGTTGCCTGGCTGACCATCATCGCAAACACTGCCAGTCGAGCCTTAGAGTTCGCGAGGATCAGTCCCAACGCTGCGCTAAAAGGCAGTCTTGTGTCTTCGTCGTCGCTCCCCACCCCGCCGGCAACTACCAGCGGATCCGGCCGCAATCGAATCTCTACAACCGCGGCTGCCACGAGGAAGAGCAACGCGCCTATAAGGAACGAACCCGCGTAATCGGGTAGTCCGACACGGCGTCCGATGGGATCGAAGACCGACAGGGAAACCAAAGATCCGAAACCCGAACCGATCGTCGTGGCCGCGACGACCAAACCAATCGTCGACGCTCGGCGTTCGGGCTTAGCGAGATCCGCCGCAGCGTAGCGGGTCGCCATGTTGGTCGCGTTGCCAACGCCGACGAGAGCCACACCGAGAGGCAAGAACAGAAACTGTCGGGTGATTGCCGCCAATACCGCAAGAAACGCACCGGTTGAAGCGAGGACATAACCCGTCAGGAGACCCGGCCGTCTGCCGCTTCGGGCCATGATTCGTGCCAACGGGAAGGATGCAATCGCTGCACCGATCGACAGAGAGGCAGCGGCGAGGCCTGCCAAGGTCTTTGAGCCTGTGATGTCATCCGCTAGGAGAGCCGTCACAGAATAACCAGCAACCAATCCGATTCCGCCGCACATTTGACTAACAAGCAGCGTTCGGACGGTGCGGCGCTGCACTCGCTCAATATCCGGGTGATGGGTCGAAACTCGTTCGCCAGTCCCCAGGACTGGCTCGTCGACCTGTGTCACGTCATAGCTCCCATCAGTGATTTCGCTGCCGACGCAGCAAACCGCTGAAACTTTATCGAACACCGATTAGTTTTGGGTGTCGTGGACGAATCCTGGGTGACGACTTCTGACGGTCGCCCGGATCGCCCCTCACGAACCCTATTGGTCCTTTTCTTCATTGCGGCCATAGCGATGGTCGTCGGCAGCGTGACTCTTAGCCGGGTCACCAACCGGCCAGAGCCCGAACAGCATTTGATCACGATCCCAGCAGGGACCGCTATGCGCCTCAGTTTGGGACGCGATGTCGACATCATCCCTACAGATCTTGACTTCAGGCTTCGGGACCAACTCACAGTGATCAACGAGGACTCGACGGCTCATCAAATCGGTCCGTTCCGCATTCCCGCTGGCGCTCGGCTCGACACAAGGTTCGCCGAAGCCGCCACCCTCGAGGGGTTCTGTTCACTTCACTCGAGCGGCCGCATAACAATCAACATTGGCGGGACCTAATACGGTGCACCCGACGAAGTCCCGCACAGGCAAAGCTTGGGCAGGTGCAGTCCATCGGGCGATCTAGACCTGAATCAGGGTTTGGGCTAGGCGTCAAAGTTGCGGGCACACAAGGCTTTTCCCCTGGGTGCTCATTTGGACGTATTCGTTCATGCTGTCCGGGTCGAGGACTGATTCCAAAGAAAGGGTCTGGCTGTACGAACTCGCAAAGGTGGTGGTCAACTCAGCCGCTACGCGCGATCGGAGGTGTTTGCTTTTTTCGGGTCCTATTTCCGCCAGAAAATTAGGGAGCAGCCAACCGGCCACGCCCCATGCCATCCCATAGTTTCTTCGCAGGAGGGTGGGACCGCGGTCTAATCCGCCATAGATGTAGAGCTGTTTGTGGGTGGTTGACCCGTACCGGCTGTATTCGTCGCCGCTTGAGCTCGCTGCTACTTCCATGGCGTGAAGGAGTTCTGTGGTCAAGTCACCACCACCAACGGCGTCAAAGCCAATTGTTGCTCCGGTTGTCGCGATGGCGTCGACTAAATCACTGCGAAAGTCGGGTGAACTGGAGTTTATGACGTGCGTTGCCCCTTGTGATTTGAGAAGTTCTACGTGTTCTTCACGTCGCACGATGTTGACCAAAGCGATTCCATCGTCGATACATATTCGGTTGAGCATCTGACCTAGGTTCGAGGCGGCGGCGGTGTGCATGAGGGCTGAGTGGCCTTCAAGTTCCATGGTTTCGGTCATACCTAAGGCGGTGAGTGGGTTCACGAAACACGATGCGGCGTCAACAGCTTTGGTGCCTTCTTCTAACACTAAGCAATCCCGTGCTTTCACTATCCGATGGGTGGCGTACATGCCACCCGCTAGAGCAGCAACAACCTGTCCTTGGAGTACTTGGGCTTCTTCTCCGTTTCCTGCATTGAGGACTGTGCCAGCTCCTTCATTTCCCACGGGCATGGGTCGATCAACTCGACCCGTGAGACCATCGACTGCTCCGTCGGGAAGCGACAGAACGAGCCCTTCTTCTGATTTTGAAACAGTCGATACATCCGCGCCCGCCAAAAGGAGCCCGAGATCACTGGGGTTGATGGGTGATGCCTCCACCGCTATGAGTACCTCGTCAGGCCCAGGATTCGGCACCTCGAATTCTTCGATACCTAAATGAACTGTCGATTCTGAAGTGACGGTCGAGGTCAGCCGCTTTCCCTTAGACATATGCACCTACTCCTTTTCCAATTCGTTGGATCTTCTCGACCCACTGACGTCTAGCTGTTCAAATCACACAGGCGGTGCTGAGTTGACGCATGAGCCGACGCTAAGTCGGATCCCACGCGTCGCGTCGATGCATGGTCCCAAGGGCGTCGAACATGATCAAATCCCCGACCTCCCAATCATGGCCATAGACCCGGTCAGGGTGGGTGGCGTGCAAGTGCAGCTCCTTAAGCAGGGCACTGCTTTCATCTCGCTCCATTCCCACTATTCGACGGGTGATGCCTCGTGACACATACAGGATTTCCTCACCTGTGTCGGGATGACGCACCACCATTGGATGCTCAGCCTCAGGGATCTCGGGACGATGAACTCCGGCTGCCTCGTCGCGTTCGACTTTGGCCGCGAATTCCTTGTCGGGTTCGGCCATATAGTCAGCAATGCTGTGCGTGGCCCGCAGACTACCGAGCCGAGTCCGCAATCCGGGGTCGAGAGTTGCGTAGGCGTCGTACATATCGGTGAAGTACGTCCGGGGCGGTGCAGATGGGAGCTCCACCGCGTTGAGAAAGCTTGTCTTCGCTGGCGTCGCCACATAGGAATAGTCAGTGTGCCACTCGAGGTCAGTGGCGCCCTCCACTCCCAGACGATCTCCATCCTTGCCGCGAATGTTTGTCACTGGGAGGATCTCTGGAAGTGCTCCCGCATTCCGGAACCACTCCGATCCTCTAATCGGGTCGCCGAACGACTTCACGAATCTCACCAGATCCTCGTCAGTGGGCTGCGCCTGGCCACGAAACACCAAAAGTCGGTGACGGTGTAACGCTTCAGTGATGTTTCGTTTGCTTGTGTCGGTAAGCGGTTCGGCTGGTTCCCAACCAGAAACCAGAGCCCCAAGCGGAGCCTCAGCCAATGGAACAATATTGAGACCCATATTGACCCCTTTTCGTCGCTTCGACTCTAAGCGTTGATCATGATGATCAGCATCACCGAGCCGCCAAGCATCGCCAAAGCATTGAGTATCAAATAAACAGGGAACGGGGCTTTGGCGAATTGCTTGCCAAACGTTGTTGACGCAAGACCTTCATCCATGTCGGCTCGCATCGCAGCAATATCCATAATCGCTCCGTGAGAGCCCATCCAAAGAAACAATCCGACCAAGGCCACCGCTATTGATAACGCCAGTTGAGCATTGTCAGACAACGAGCCCCACGAGATGGCCAACGCTATTCCGACGATCATTGCCACGAGACACTTCAAACACACCCACAGCATCGCTGCTCGGTGATCGATCCAACTACGAAGCTCACTTTGCTCCATGAAATCTCCAATGTTCTGTTTGACGAGATCGACTATAGAAGGTCTGAGCCCGTTGGGAAGATTCCCTAGACACAGGGGTCTCGTTTATCGGTGGGGGCGATACAGGACCTGCCCCTAGGTCAAACAAAGTCAGGGCCGACGGTCGAGCCAAAGCTCCCAAGGCTGGTCCTTGCGTGGCAAAGATTGAGAGCGCTGAGCAATTTGTGTACAGATGGACAAGGATCCGATCATGGCGACGGAACACGGGACACGTGATGGACCAAGCTTGGTGCCGTACTACCTGATCTTGTTTGGGATGTCGGCAGGACTTGCGAGTGTGATGACCTTGTTGGCCGAGTTCCGTAATGAGCTCGGTTTCTCTCAGTTCGAAATTGGGCTGAGCGTCGCCGGGGGCTTGGGCGCAGCATTCGTGGCGGCGGTGGCCTTGGCCCCCCAAGCCGACCGGGGTCGGGCACCCGTGATGCTGCGTTCTGGACTTCTACTGGGCATTGCGGGACTGGTGGTCGTGGCGATGACTAGCAATCTCTGGCACATGCTGGTGGGCCGCGTCCTGTTCGGCATAGCCTTCGGGGTCGCCCACCCAGCTGCTCGACGCACGGTGATCGTGGCTGACCCGAGCAATATGGGACGCAACGTGGGGCGCCTTGGAGCCTTTGATGTGGCCGGCTTCGTTGTAGGGCCCGCAGCCGCGGCGCTCCTTAACGCCGTCGGCGGGTTCCGCACCCCGTTCTGGGTAATGGCAATTCTGCTAACCCTGTTGATCCCGACGGCTTGGCGGGCCCGCCCCGACACTGCGACTAAAGACACACAGCGCCGAGGCCCAACCGATCTGTTTCACAATCGACGTCTGATTGGCGCCTTCTTCATAGTGGCCGCCTATTTCGTTTTCATCGGGGCCTTCGAGTCAATTTGGGTCCTAGAGATGGACCACAGAGGAGCCGATCAATGGCAGATTGGGGCAAGTGTTACCGTGGCTGCCTTACCGATTTCTATCCTCGCACCCTGGGGCGGAGTACTCGCTCAGCGCTACGGAGCTCGACGATGGGCCGTTGGCATGGTGGGTACTTGTGCCGCGTTCTCGACGTTGTTCGGGCTGGTGGAGGGCATGATGTCCCTGGTGATATTGACCATTGCCTGTTCGTGTGCTGAAGGGATCGGGTTTCCCTCAGCTCCGATGCTGGTATCGGCCGCCGTAGCAGAAGACCGTCAGGCTGCGGCACAGGGTTTGGCTAGTGCCATCGAGGTTGGGGTGGCGGCCGTGGCTGCGTTGGGTTTGGCAGCCATCTACGACACCTCCGGGGACACGGTGGCTTGGATTGTCGCCGGGGTAACCATGATGGTACTTCTGATCATCGGATGGAACCTCACGAAGGAGTCCGATGACTACGGACCAAAAATGGTGCAACTCACAGACCCAGGTAACGGTTCATAATCGGGAACGAGAGCTCGGCAACACCTGGGTTCCGAGACCGCAAAGTCCCGATTTGATCGTGTGTGATTATCGGTGGGCGACACAGAGTGCGCCCCGATAAACACAACTCGACGAAGACGACGGTCAGGCTGTGGCCTACTCTGGCTGACGAGGTGCTATCGATGGAACGAGATTGGAAGTGCTGCTGGGTTGCTTGCACCCAGATGGGACCAGCTTGTCTCGGGGGTTTTTCGGACTCGGAGCGTCGGACCGTCTTTGCGAGAGAACGCCCAAAAGACTTCTCGGAAACGACAAACGACCGCTCCCGAGGGAACAGACATTGAGATAGCCGGACTGGTCTGATTCAACACCGTTGGTTTCAATATGTGTGATCATCGGTGTGGGCGATACAGAGTCCGACCCGAGATCCTGAACAAGTGAGCTAATTCCCTCCAGGGCGTGCAACTACCGAAGCCCAGTAGGATCCGGAGATGGGAACCGACGCTCAACGCATCAGCACCGAACCAGACCGGTTCGCCACGGTTAACATCTCCCAAGCGTTCCGGGTTGGCGATCTCGTCTTCGTGTCGGGACAGGCCGCTGTGAACGATCAAGGTGAAGTCGTCGGTGTCGGCGACTTCGATGCTCAGGCCCGCCAGGCGGTCCGCAATCTCGATCGCGTTCTAAAAGCAGCGGGATCGAGTCTCGATCAGGTAATCAAGGTGACCATCTTCGTCACCGACATGTCCTATTTTCCCGAGGTGGTTGCGTTGCGCGGCGAGGTATTCAGCCAGCCATATCCTGCTGACACGATTTGTGAAGTGCAAGCCCTGGCGTACCCCGAATTAATGTTCGAGATCGAAGCGATCGCGCTCGTTGATGGCAACACCATCGATATCGCCCACAGCTAGAACGTAGAACCTGACGCCTCTATTTCAAACGAACCGAACATCAAAAATTAAGGCGTTTACACCTTTAAGGGTGGGCGATACAGGAAGAGTCATCCAAAGAAGAAATTAATCGGCCATTCGTGGGACAACTACGAGAAGGGAACCGAGGCGCCGTTGTTGAGGGTGTTTCGTTGTTTTTGGTTTGGGTTCTAGGTTGTCGGAGTGTTCCGGACCTTGCTGAGGCTGACTGCTGTTTGT
>PBLJ01000001.1 GCA_002721705.1 Opitutia bacterium | reverse complement strand
TCTATGCGACTGCCGCGGCGCTTGCCGGCAAGCCGGTCGGTGCGGAACGGACGGACGGAGTCGACCTCATGCCTTTCTTGAACGGTAAGAACCCGGGCGTGCCGCATGACCAGTTGTTTTGGTGTTATCGCCAAGGCGGCGCTCTCCGCCAAGGAGACTGGAAGCTGTTGAAAGAACGGAAAGACTGGAAACTCTTCAACCTTGCCGAAGATCTAGAGGAGAATCATAACCTCTCCACGAAGAACCCCAAGAAATTGGAGGCGATGAAGGCTGCATGGTTGAAGTTGCGGGAAACAATGCCCGATTCCAAGTGAAGACCTTTGGCAAGCAGACAATGAGGATCCAAGCACCCATTCTTGTTCTCTTACTTTTCACTCAATTACCAGTTTCTTCTGTTTTGGGTAAGATTGGAGACCCGAAACCCTTGATTAACGGCAACGTTAGGTATCAGAGCCACAGGCATACGGTATGGGCAACGGATATTAGCAAGAACAAGGTTCTTTGGAAAACGAAGATCCCAATGTCGTATTATAGAGGAGACGTTGACCCCAGACTCGA
Source organism: Opitutia bacterium (assembly GCA_002721705.1). Taxonomy (GTDB): domain Bacteria; phylum Verrucomicrobiota; class Verrucomicrobiia; order Opitutales; family Seribacteraceae; genus UBA2993. The sequence continues at coordinate 13,868 of PBLJ01000001.1, read as the reverse complement.
GAGAGACGTTCAGTGGAATATCATTACCTCTCTTAAGCTAAAGGGGAAAGTTCTCCTCGTCACGAATTCCAAACGGGAAAATTTTAATTTGGACTCCGGTACCGGCAAGCTCCTCGAGAAAAAAGATAATAAATAAGAATTCAAAGGCATTGGTTTGCCTGTCCTTGGCGGAGACCAAGGCTACCTTGCTCACGTTTCGACCGACGAACCAATCTACCGCGAGGTCGAAAGGCTCTACCTTTGCAGCGTTTTGCTCCAAGGCGTAGGCTAGGCTGGAATTTCTATTGCCACTTGGCCGTGGACGTTGGTTAAGCGATAGTCATGTCCCTGATGTTGATGGATCAACCGTTCTTGATCAACTCCGCCATCGCGGCGCCCATCGCCTGACCAACGTCCATGTAGGTTTCAGAGGTCGCGCGCCTTGATCGTGTGATCGTCCCAGGCGGAGCCGTCCATGAGGATGAACCGGACACGCAATTCGTCAGGGTTGAAGTCGAGTCGCATGACGTGGTGGGCGCTTCCCGACTTCCCGCCATCTTTAAGGTACCAGCGATCCGCATGGGTTTTTCGCTGGCCAACACCAAGGCCTCCTTCTCCCACGTAAATGATCCCGGTCGGATCCTTCTTGCCATTGCGAATCGGTACCGTCCGCTTCATGCAGTGACCATCGGACTCCAATGCAATGTCGACGTTGTACTTATCGAACAGAGGACAGAAAATAGGCGCATGCCTCGCAGGACCCTTCACCGCAGGATACATGGGGCGGTGGTATTGCACGAGCAACCATCGAACAGCAGGTCGTAGACGTTTCAATTCGGCCTCCAGCCATTCCTCTTGCGGGCCGCCTGCCGGAGAGTTCGTATCAAGTGTCACCAGAGCCACGTCCTTGCCGAGCATCGTTGTATGCCAACGCTTTGTTTTTTCCTCTAGATCGAACACTTCGAAATAAATCTTGCCTCCATCATGGTTGCCTTTCGTCGGTATGATGGGCAGCACGCGACCATCCTCCTGCGTCGTCAATTCGTGCTGGCTGAGCCACAAGCGCCACTGCTCCCACTTGGAGCCGGTTACGATGTAATCTCCTCCATGCGCGAATGCGATAACCTTGGAGTCCGAGTTTGCCTGCTCGGCAATGCGCAAATTCATCCGACAACGGTTAGCGTGGCCACTGCGCGAATCACCACCATGGATAAGGGTGAAGTCGGTACCTTCCGCAGGCGCGGTGCGAAAATAGAACTCCCGGGATCGTTCACCATCGCTTTCGAGTACGAAATAGTAGCGCGTATTCGGCTTCAGCCCTTTGATCCTGGCGTGATGATAGTAGGCTGGAGTGATCTTCGGCTGCGTGATGGTGTATATGCCATTGGACTGACATTCCTGACTCAACGCAGGTTTTCCCTCCTTGCCACCGGACTTTGTTCCGTAGTAAACCACGTGTTTTTTCCCAAGCTCAGCGGTGCTCCAGGAGATGGTCGCCTCACGGCTCGCGTCCTCTGTCCATATGACACGCCACTGAGCCGGTGTGGTGCCCTTGAGCGGCGTCATTTTTGCTACCAGACTTTTGACGTCCAGTTTCGCCAGGTCGACGTCGTTCGCAGCAACTGCGGAGGCCATTGACATCACGGACAAGACAAGGCTCGCGATGATCCAGTTCGCTCGATTGTTTTTCATGAGGCATCGGGTTCTAGGTCTATTGTTTTTATTCATAAAGTAGCGGGTTTCGATTGTTTGTTGGTTGTGGATGAAGGAAGTGAAAATAATGCCTGCAAGCCAAGAAAGAGCGCCAACAAAGGCACGACGCTGTTTGGCAGTCGCATGGCGAACTCTGGCCAGGCATCGAGTCCCATGGCAACGGGACGGCTGGCTGCGGTGATCAATCCCCAGCAGGCCATCCAGAATAGCATGCGCCGATTGTGAACTGCAACTACACTCACGGCAAGAGCCAGATCCATTACCCCGATTGTACGAAGCAGGCCGTGACAAACCCACTCGGACAGACCAATGCCGACGTGTCCGGCCGTGATATACAGCAGGTCCTGAAATGGAGGATTGAGCTGGAGTGACTCCCATCCATGGACGGCGAAAGTCAACGCGCATGCGATCCGCAATACCCAGTTGGCGATGCGATCGCTTTGTGGATTCCGCAAAATCAATAATGCCAAGGCCACCAACATTCCCCATCGCGTTGCGTGGGCCGGCACTGCTAATTCCGCAAAGGCCTTACCACCGTTCATCGCCGTTGCCTGTGCATTTGCCAGAAGCCACAAAGCCGGCAACAAATACAGCCAGGCCAGCTTGGGCCACTTGCGACAAGCGAATGCCAGTCCTGCAACTAGCGCCAAACACAGAATAGCCACCCCGCGATCAAGTTGTTGCAGTTGCGATACCTGCGCAGCGGTGGCTACCGGATTGCTTTCGGGATCGCTTGCTGGGACTTCTAAGGTTTCCCCATAGAGTTCAGTCACCATTGCTGCCTCAAAGTCGACGTCGCCAGCCGCCTCAACTTCGTGTGTTCGCACCAATAGCTTCCCTGCGGCGCTGCCTTCGTTAAACAACACGGGCCAAGCCGCGCCAAGAACAGTCAAAACCGCGGCGATTGCGGCGAGCGTCAGTGTGTTCTCACGCTCGCTGACCCTATTCCGCTTACCCATCGTTCTTGATCAACTCCGCCATCGCGGCGCCCATCGCCTGACCAACGTCCATATAGGTTTCAGGGTTGCCACCGTAGTGACCATTGGAACTGCCGCCGTGATTAAACGGTTTGGAATAGACCGAAGCGACGTTGCCCTTGAACTCGGGGTATTTGCCGGTCTTTCCGTCCACTGCGAGCTGTGCTCTCAGAATGTGCCCTTCGTTGCCGCCGGCTTTCTTGTCGGTCTGGCCGAGCGTGGCGCAGACGAATTTGGCATTGGGCGCATTGAACTCTTTGCGCAACGCCTTGATGAGGGCGACGAGGTTCAGTTCGTAGCGGGTGGCATGTCCGGTGTTGTACCGATCCTTGTCGCCTTGCCAGTAGAAGAAGCCGGCAACTTCGTAATGGGTTGCCCCCGGATAGTAGGTGTCCAGATCATTCAATACCTCTTTGGCGCGAGCGACGTCACCCAGATACTGAATGCCGGCCGACCAGTTGATCCTCTTGGGCGTGGTGCCCTTTAGCCAGCGATCGGGAGAGTCGCCGTGTCCGGCGTAGGTCCAGGTCTTGCCTCTGTCCTCAAACTCGTATTGCTTGCTGCCGGGCGGAAGCAGGTCCCAGCCGAGACTGCGGTTGCCGGTGGCGCTCTTGAGAATCAATACCGGCGCATCGGTGACGTTGCCGACGTGGTGGCCGATGCCGAATTCAACACCCACGTTTGTTTTTCCGACCTGCATCCAATCGTTCAACATCAGCCTTCTTTTGCCAGGACCGCCGCTGCCTCCGACCCACACGTTGCGAACGTCCTTGCGAGCGAGCCAGTTGCCGGCGTCGTCGACGAGGTATTGATATTTTTGCTTTTCCTTCACGACCGCAGTCAATTTTTGGAGATTGCCGAAGTTCAGCATGTTGGACTGGCCCATCAGGACGTAAACCTGAACCGGCTTGGACATGTCCGCCGGCTTGCCGTCGGGCTTCGGAAGGTCTGACCCCATGGCGGGGGCGGCTCCCAGCGCGATGGCGATGAGTGAAAGGTACAACTTGAAAATAGATAATGGTTTCATGTTTTCTCTTTTGATAATGCGATCTGTTATATTCCTCTTTTCCGCTCTGTCCAAATGCAAATTGACAAGGCCAACTCGCGGGTCTTATCCATCTCACCCTTATGAAGACTCATCACCTACTCTTGTTATCTACCCTGCTTTTCTCAACTTTCTGCGTTGGCCTGGCCAAGCCTCTCGACGTCTTCTTCGGGACGGGCGGCCGCGGTGCGGAGGGTATCTACCACGCCACCTTCAACCCGGACAACGGTAAGTTCACTACCGCCAAGCTGGCGGCCAAGATCGGTTCGCCCGGATTCCTGACCTTGCATCCCAACGGCAAAATTCTCTATTCGGTGGGCCGCTGGGACGGGGGAACGGGAGCCGTCGGTTACCAAGTCAGCGGAGGAGAGCTCAAGGAGTTCACCCGCATGGCCTGTCCAGACGGAGGAGGTTGCCACATCGCTGTTCATCCGAGCGGAAAGTTTCTCCTCACCGCCCAGTACGGGGGCGGATCAGTCGCCCTCTTCCCGCTTGATTCGTCCGGCAAACTAGGCGAGCCCACCGTGACCGAACACGAGGGGGGATCAAAGGTCGTCGAGCGCAGGCAACAATCCCCACATCCCCACTGGACGGGATTTTCCCCGGACGGAAAATACGCTCTCGTGCCCGACCTCGGGCTCGACCAGATCGTCATCTACAAGGTCGACCCATCCAAGCCCGCCATCCGCCCTCATGGTGTCGGGCAATCGGTGCCTGGTGGCGGACCCCGCCACATGCGCTTCTCGACCGACGGGAAATTCATTTACCTACTCAACGAACTGACCCTTTCGGTGACCACCTTTGCCTGGGATGCAGCCAAAGGGACGGCCAAGACACTCACCACCGAGCCCGCCCTGAGCGAGCAGGTCAAGGAGGGCGAGACCTTCAATTCCTCGGCCGAGATTCTCGTTCACCCGAACGGACGCTTCGTCTACTCCTCCAACCGGGGGCACGACAGCGTCTCGGTCTACCGGGCCACCCCCAAGAGCGGAAAGCTCAAGGTCATCCAGGTCCAGCCCGTGCGCGGCGCCTTTCCGAGGAACGTCAACCTGACTCCCGACGCCACTTGGTTGCTCGCCGCGGGGGCCGACTCCAACACCGTGGCCGCCCACCGGATCGACCCCAAGACAGGCAAGCTCCGTTATCAGCGCGGCTCAGTCGTCAACGTTCCTTCTCCCATCTGCATCCTCTTCGCCAAGTAGCGATCAGGGAAAGCAAGGTCCTCCCTCGGGCAGGTCCGTTGAGTTTTTCAATCTCTGCATGACGCAAAACTGCGTATAAAAAACGCATTTGAGAGATAGTAAAGGGTCGTAACCCCAAGAGGTTCGTCTATTGTATCCAATAATGAGGATACACAGCACAAACTTTCGTCTTTGGTTTATCTCCATTCTCGCCCTTCTCGGATTGATCGTGGGGCAGGGGCTCATGGCGGCTGATGGCGCCACGCCATCGCGTCCCAACGTTGTACTGATCATCAGCGACGATCACGCCTGGACCGATTACAGTTTTGCAGGTCACCCCCACGCCAAAACTCCCAACATCGACCGGCTGGCGGCCGAAGGGCTAACCTATACGCGCGGTTACGTCACCACCGCGATCTGCAGTCCATCGCTGGCCACGATGCTCACCGGGTTGCACCCGCATCAACACGGCATCACCGGAAACGATCCGGTCCGCGGGCAAAAGCGCGCCGATTGGATCGAGGCATTTTTCAAAAAGCCGCTGCTGCCCAAACTGCTCGCCGAAGCAGGCTATCTGACGTTGCACACAGGGAAATTCTGGATGGGCGAGCCGGGCCGTGTTGGATTTACCGACGACATGGGCTTTACCGGGCGACATGGCGGAAAGGCCCTTTCCATCGGCCGCAAATCGATGGACCCGATCTACGACTTCATGGACAAGGCCAAACAAGAGCAGAAACCGTTCTTCGTTTGGTACGCCCCGTTCCTGCCGCACACCCCCCACAATCCACCGGCAAGGCTCCTGGACAAGTATGCCGGGGTCAAGAATGCCAAGAACGCCAAGTACTTGGCGATGATTGAGTGGCTCGACGAGACCTGCGGCGAGTTGATGGGCCAGCTAAGGAAAAAGGGCGTCGCCGACAACACGCTGGTGATCTACCTAGCCGACAACGGCTGGAACGATTACGGCAAGGCATCTCCCTACGAAAACGGTGTGCGAACCCCGGTCATCGCGCATTGGCCCGGCAAGATCCAGCCGCGCAAGGACGAGCGCCGGCTCGTCACGAATCTCGACGTGGTGCCGACGATTCTCACCGCTTGCGGCGTTAAGCCCCCGGCATCAATGCCTGGCATCAATTTGCTCGACGACAAGGCGGTGACGAAGCGCGATACGCTGTTCTTGTCGAATTTCGCCCACAATATGGTGTCGGCAACGAAACCGGAAAAGAGCCTCTGGACGCGATCCTGCGTTCATGGCAAGTGGAAGCTGCTCGCCTGGGTTGAAAACCCGCCCAAACAGGTTCCCTGGAACCGTGGTCATCGCCACAAGAATCCCGGCGCGAATTTGGAACTATTCGACCTCCTCGCCGATCCGCATGAAACGAAGAACCTGGCGAAAGAGCACCCTGACGTGGTGAAAGATCTGCTCGCGCGGATTGATGGCTGGTGGAAGGTTGACTGACGTCATCCCATGATCCGGGATGGCTGAAGGGATACTCGACACGAAACAACAACGTCACAAAGAGGTTTGGTTCTGCGATACAAACAATCAATATTCACGCTGGCTGCATTGACGTGCACCGTTTTGGTCGTCGGGGCAGCCGAGACCTTGTTCAAGAAGGACGTCGTTCCTTTTTTCGAGGAGTATTGCATCAGGTGTCATGGTCCGGACAAAAGCAAGGGCAAGATCTCGCTGCACACACTCGACGGAGATTTGTCGGCGGGGCGCGAACTAGAGCGTTGGGAGGACGTACTCGAAATGCTCGAAAGTGGTGAAATGCCGCCCGAAGACCAAGCTCAACCGAATCAGACCGATCGTTCTGCAGTCGCCGATTGGATCAACCGCGGTCTTCGTGATTACGTAAAAAATGCCACCAAGGCCTCGGTCGCTACGACGACTCGCCGGCTGACGAATTTCGAATATCAAAATACCATGCGGGACTTATTGGGTTTTGAACTCGAGCTGGCCAAGGACCTGCCGGTCGATCCGGACAAACCGTATCATTTCAACAATAATGCGAAAATGATGATGATCGGACCGGACCAACTCGTTCGATACAAGGAAGCTGCCCGCAAAGCCATGGCGAGCGCGATCGTCGACCCGGGAAAGCCGGAAATCCATCGGGTCAGCTCGAAGTGGGAACATGGAAAACCCGGCAAAGGGGGGTTGTCTCAAGCCGAGATAGGCGTCTACCAGGGACCTGGGGTCGGGAGGAAAACCATCGGTGTGAAAAGCTGGCCAAGGACCGGAGAGTTCGTAATCCGAGTCAAGGCATCGGGCAATTTTCCTCAGGGATTCGAGAATGTTGCTCTCCGATTGGTGATGGGTACCGATCTCCGGCACGATTCGGGGTCGGGGGTCTATCATGAAGTGGGAATCGTTCATCTGACGAACACTCCCGACAATCCCAAGGAATTCGAGTTTCGTGGACGCATGGAGAACGTCCCGGTTCAGCCGGCCAGGGCAACCAAGAACAGGATCATTCCACCGAGCATAACCATCACTGCCCAGAATGTTTTCGACAACGGGGAGCTGAACGATCACCGCAAGAGCGGGTTTGATTCCTCCTGGAGCGCGCAGGCTCCCCGCGTGGTCTTGGAGTCGTTGGAATTCGAAGCGCCTGTGGCCGAAGTCTGGCCCCCCGAACACCATACCCGCATCCTTTTTGAGTCACCGTTGCGCACGGGAAAGCCCGATCAGTACGCACGCGAGGTGATCAAGCGTTTCATGACCCGGGCGTTTAGGCGTCCGGTGAGCGAGGAGGAAGCTGATCACTATCAACGAATCCACAAGATTTACGATGCGGAGTTCGATACCCTTGAAGAGGCGATGCGAGAGACCCTTGCGATGGTCCTGATTTCGCCGCAGTTTCTTTATCACATGGTGGTCGATGGCCCCGGCCCGGCGAAGCAGTACGAACTCGCCTCGCGCCTTTCCTATTTCCTTTGGGGAAGCATGCCCGATCAGGAACTGTTTGATCTCGCGGCCTCGGGAAAGCTTGCCGATCCCACGGTCCTTGAGGCTCAGGCACGCAGGCTTCTGGGTGACAAGCGGGCCGCAGGCTTTGTCGAAAATTTCACGACCCAATGGCTGAGCATCGCCAAGATGAAAACGGTGAACATAAACCGAGATCTCTTTCCCCGTTTTCTGTATACCGTGCACGTCGGCGAACGACGTGGGCAGGAGCAACAGTTCCGCCCGACCATTCGGGATTACATGCACCAGGAGACAGTAGGGTTCGTGGGCGAACTGATCAGAAAAAACACGAGCGTCCTCAATATCGTCGATTCGGATTTTGCTTACCTCAACGAACCGCTCGCAGTTCATTATGGAGTCGAAGGCGTTCGCGGATTGGAGCTTCGTGCCGTTGCGATCAAACCAGAACATCGGCTTGGAGGCCTGCTGACGCAAGGCTCCGTCCTGGTGGGCAATTCTACGGGTTCGGCTCCGCATCCGATTTACCGGGCGGTCTGGTTGCGTGAAGCCATTCTTGGGGACGAGGTCAAGCCGCCACCGGCCGAAGTCCCGGCTTTATCGGATTCCGTCGGAGATTCCACCGAGGAAGCGGTCTCGATCAAGAACCTTCTCGCCCTTCACCGAAACAACGAAAGTTGTCGCGATTGTCATGTCCGGCTTGATCCATGGGGGATACCATTCGAGCGTTACAGCGCGGTGGGGAGATACCAGCCATTAATTCCCAAAGACAAGGTGCGGGTGCGGGGTTTCAACCACAAGCAAGACCAGAATTTTGCGGGTTATCAGGCCTACCTGAAGTCGATTTACACGGAGGAAGTGGACGCCTCCTCCCGCGTGCCTCACGGGCCCAGGGTTGATGGCATGCGGGAGCTCAAGAAGTATTTGCTCAAGGACCGCAAGGATGAGATCGTTGAAAACGTCATTCGCAGACTGATGACTTACGGTATCGGCAGAGAGCTGACCTATCGCGATCGATTTGAAGTTGAGAAATTGCTGATATTAGCCGAAGAAGACGGATATAAGCTTCAAGAAATGATCGTATCCATTTGTCTGAGCCCCGTGTTCAAGGAAACTGCAATCAACGAATAACAATCCCATGAAACAGAAATCCTGGCATATCAATCGACGAGAGTTCGTGCGAGGTGGTGGTATTGCTCTGGCCTTACCATTTCTTCAAGGCATGTCCTGGGGAAAGGCTGCGGGGAAGGTCCTGCCGAAGCGGATGGTGGTGAGCTACATTGCCTACGGAGTCTATGAACCGAAGACTGAAGACGGCTCTCATCACGATTGGAACTGGTGGCCGTGCAAGGAGGCCGGTCCCCTGACTTTCAATCAATCGGCCGCTCCCTTCGCCCCGTTGAAAGATTCGGTTAGTTACCTCAAGGGTCTTGAACACGCAGGTGGGGTTGGAATGGGCGGCCATAGCAGTGGCGATGTATTCGCCACCGGGGCCGACATGTCGGTTTCGGAAAAAACAAACAACGTTTCGGTCGACCAAGTGGCCGCGAAGGTCAATGGACATCATACCCGTTATCCTTCGCTCGTGTTGGGCACGGAAGGTGGCACGGGTTCGTATGGGAGCGCCAAGACCCTCTCGCATTACGGTCCCGGTCGCCCGATCCCGTCGATGCACCGGCCTCAGGAGATCTTCAACCGCTTGTTCAAGCCTTATGCGGGTAGAGGAGTCGACCAGGTTCGGGCCGACCTCAAGCGCGAGGCGAGCGTGCTCGACCTGATGCTCGACGACTCCAAGAGGCTTCATCGAAGACTGGGCAAAGAAGATCAAGGCAAGGTGGACGAGTATCTCGAATCCATACGCGCTTTGGAAAAGCGTGTCGAACGAACCAGTCAGTGGACGCACCAGCCCTTGCCGAACGTCGATACCAAGGGGCTTAACCTTGAGGTTTCCCACAAGGATCCCGAGGAATACACCCGATGCATGTATGACTTGCTCTACCTTGCTCTCCAGACCGATTCCACCCGTTTCGCCACCCTCATGCTCGAAAGCGAGCATTCCAGTGGCAGCGAAATGTGGAACTATGCCACCTACGTACTCGGGTACAAGGGAGCCACCCACGATATCGCCCACAAGCGGCCGACCGAATCAGGGCTGTGGGATCATTGGCGGGCCAAGCAGCATGCTTACTTTCTGGAGCGCCTGCGCAATACTCCGGAAGGGGACGGCAATATGCTGGACCAGACGGTAGTCGTATGGGGGTCGGCCCATCCCCACGCATCCCACAATACCAGAAACTATCCGATCCAGGTAGCGGGTGGAAATGCCCTTGGCTTCAAGCACGGGAACCTCCACTCCTTCGAGGGTGAGAAAAAGGTGCCGTTGGCAAACCTCTTCGTTTCGATGCTTCATGCAGTGAACGCGCCGGTCAAGTCTTTTGCCGACAGCACCGGAGTGATGACCGAGTTGATGGGCTAGGCATCATCGTACTTCGCGCCAATCCCTTTCGACCATGCCTGTTTTCGCAGAAACCCAATTGATCAATTACGGTATCTCATAATGAAAAAACCTAACTGTTTTCTTTTTGGATTCTTGCTTCTCACTTTGATGCTTGGGCAGGGGCTCTTTGCGGCCGACATGTTGAAGACGCACGGTATTTTCCGGAGCAACATGGTCTTGCAGCGCGACAAGCCCATCACGATCTGGGGGTGGGCTCCGGCTGGTTCCGAGGTGAAAATTTCGTTCGGGAAACAATCCGCCATCGCCAAGGCCGGAGGAGAAAAGGGGAGGTGGCAGGTCACCTTCGAGTCCCAGCCAGCCAATTCCCAGGGACAGGAACTTTTAGTAAAAGCGGGCGAGGAAGTCATCCGAATGGAAAATATTCTGATCGGCGACGTTTGGGTGATGAATGGCCAAAGCAACATGGCCTTCGCGTTGAAAGCGGTTTACCAAAACGCATTGGAGTCGGCCCAAGCTCATTTGCCTCTGATGCGTCATATCCGGATCAACTCTTATGCCGAATCCGAGCACGTCGAAACCGACTTGGAGGAGAAGGATCTCAATGGGAACGATCCGGACAAGAACTGGAAAGTGGTCACCCCTGAGGTCGCTTTGGATATGGGGGCGATCGGATATGTCTTTGGTTCGAGGTTGCATCGGGCCTTGCAGATACCCATCGGCATCATCGACAACTCCCGCGGTGGTGCTTCCTTGGAGAGCCTGGTGCCGCGTCATAAGTTCAAGGAGCACCCGATGGCGGCCGAATACCTAGCCTGGGTCGATAAGCGTTACGCCGAGTTTGACTGGGACGAGGCACTGAAGAAGCCGCTCGAAAAATGGGAGAAAACCGTAGCCGACCAGCGCAAGAAAGGTGTCGCCGAGGACAATTTGCCGCCCAAGCCGACCCGTGAGACTTTACGCTCCTGGAACGTGCCCGGACGCAGTCCCAGTGACGCCGCATCCTGCTACAACGGAATGTTCGGTGTATTCAAGGGCCTGAACATCAAGGGCGTTGCCTTTCACCAAGGCTTCAACAACGCCATGATGAACACCAGTTGCAAGCCCAAGCTCTACCGCATCCTGATGAAGCTGATGGTGGATGGCTGGCGCGAAGATTTCAATGACCCGCAATTGCCCGTGGCCATCATTGGCCTGTGCGCGGGAGGCAAGGCCCAGACGCGCCTTAACTTCGAGGAGTTGGGGTTTTCCACCGCGGCATATATTCGGGAGTCTCAGCGCTTGGGACTGGCTGACGCCAAGGACGTCACGAACACCGCCTTCATTCCTTCATACGACCAGAAGATCCCTCAACTGCATACCAAGAAAAAGAAGGAACTGGGCCTCCGCTCCGCCCGCTGGGCATTGAAGACGATTTACGGGATGGATGACGTCGTCTGGGACACGGCCAAACTGGTTTCGGCGACCCCCGAGGACGGCAAGATCCTGCTCACCTTCGACAAGCCCGTCCTGCCCGATGACTTTGGTTCGGAGTTGGAAGGGTTTTCCCTCGCAGACAAATCGGGTGTCCATTACCTCGCGCATGCGGAACACGTGCAGGTCAGAGACAAGAAAGAGCGTAACAAGCAGATTTTGGTGTTCTCGCCGCTGGTCAAGGAGCCGGTCTCCGTCCGCTATGCCTGGGCTCGGGCTCCCATGGGCAACCTCAAGGTGGACGGGGTCCCGTGGCAACCCCTGCACAGCTTTCGCACCGACGCCATCGACTTCACCCCCGAGGTGGCTCACCAGGACCCCGACGGAAAGACCAAGAACTCGGAGGCCATCAAGGCCCTCAAGGCGCAAGCTGCAGAGGCGCTCAAGGCAAGGAACGAACAAGGCGGGTAAATGATGGGTTCGGTATCTCTCCGCATGGCTTGTCTGCCTCTCGCTTTGGTTTTGTTCGCCCGGGTTCTCATCGGGGCTGTTCCCGACCTGACCAAGACGATTGATTTCGAGAGGTCGGCGGTTTTCCATCTCGGGCCGACCGGGGCCAAGGGGTGGATTTACGCGGCCGATAATTTCATGACCACGGATGCCCGCCAAATTCTCGTCACCGAAGTGGAGCCAGGCTCGGTTTCCGAAGGTGTCCTGGAAGTCGGCGACGTTATCCTGGGGATAGGCGAAGACCTTTTCTCCAGTGATGCCCGCATGGCCTTGGGCTGGGCCATAGATGAGGCGGAGAGCGCGGAGAACAAAGGTGTCCTGAAACTCCTTCGCTGGCGTCCGGTCAAGGACGCGAAGCCCCGCAAGGGCACCCTTGAGACAGTTGAATTGAAGCTTCGCGTGATGGGCAGTTACAGCGACACTGCACCTTGGAAATGCCCCAAGACCAAGCTGATTTTAAAGGATGCCCTCAAGGTCATCGTCGAGAGCAAGGACATGGGGCGTCTCGGAGCCACCGCGCTCGCTTTGCTGGCCACCGGCGAGAAAGAACACCTCGCCTTGGTGAGGGAGTATTTGCATAACCAGAAGTGGGCCAGTCCCGAGCTCAAGATCAGTGTCGAGATCGGGGGCAAGCAATCCTGGAGTTCCGGCTTTCACAACCTCTTGTTGACCGAGTACTTCCTTGCCTCGGGAGACGAGTACGTACTGCCCGCGATCCGCGAATATGCCATCAAGACGGCCATGGGACAAAGCGGAGGCGGTACTTGGGGACATGGCTTTGCCTGGACCAGCCAAAACGATGGCAAGTTGCATGGTGGCTTGCCCGGTTACGGCGCCTTGAACCAGGCCGGGCTGCCTTGCTACCTTTCCTTGTTGCTGTCCAGGAAGTGCGGCGTCGATCACCCTGAGGTGGATGACGCCATCTCCCGTTCAAGCCGCTTCTTTCAACAATTCATCGACAAGGGGTCGATTGGCTACGGGTATCATCGTCCCAGTCTCGAGATCTATGCCAATGGCCGCAACGGTATGTCGGGCAACGGCAAGAACGGCCTTGCCGCAATTGCCTTCCGGGTGGAGGGCAACCGTCCGGCCAGTCGCTTTTTTTCCAAACTAACCGCTTCGCTCTACAGTACCTGTGAGTATGGCCACTCGGGCAATTCCTACAGTTACTTTTGGGATCCGTTGGGAGCCAACTGCGGCGGGCCGAAGCTGGTGGCCGCATTCCTCAAGGAATTGCGTTGGTACTATGCCCTCACCCGCAAAGCCGACGGTAGTTTCGTGAACCAGCAATTGGGCGGAGTCTACGGTGGCAAGCTCTTGAGCCCGACCGCTGCCCAGGTGCTGATCGCCACCTTGCCGCGTCGAGCGATCTACCTGACCGGAAAAGGGCAGGACAAGAAGGACTGGCTGAAGAAGAAGGAAGTCACTGATACGATTGAGTCTGGACGTTGGCGTCTGGCCGAGACCGCGGATATGACCGCCGAAGACTTGTTGGCGGAACTGGACAGTTGGTCGCCGATTGCCCGCGAATGGGTTGCCATCAAACTTGCCGAGAAAAAAGGCGATCACCTGCCCGCCTTGCTTCGGATGCTCGAGGACAAAAGTCCCGAGGCTCGTGCCGGCGCCTGCGCCACACTCGGCTACCTTGGAGAGCGAGCCG
>PBLJ01000066.1 GCA_002721705.1 Opitutia bacterium | reverse complement strand
CGGCCGTCCTGTTGACGGGCGACCTCGCTTTGCTGCATGACGCCAACGGGTTCCTCTCCCTGCCGAAATTCAAGGGGAGCCTGACCATCGTGTTGGTCAACAACAGGGGCGGGGGCATCTTCGAGACCCTTCCGGTGGCTCAGCGCGAGCCCGCCATATTCGAGGAATGCTTCGCCACCCCGCAAGCAGTCGATTTCAGCGAACTGGCTACCTGCCACGGGGTCGAGCACCTCAAGCCGTCCAGTTGGGAGGAGTTCGAGGCCGCAATGTCGGATCTTTCTGCCGCAGGCGTTCGCCTCGTGGAATTGGCCGCCGACCGCAAACAAGACGTTTCCCTGAGGGCGGATTTGCTCGCCGAGGCGGGCGCAACCGCCTAACTTGCCCTTTATCCCCATGAACTGGACAATAGTAGACAAAGGATACCAAGACGTCATCTACGAAAAGGCCGACGGCATGGCCAAGGTGACCATCAACCGGCCCGCCAAACGCAATGCCTTCCGCCCCTTGACGGTGTCGGAAATGCACGATGCTTTCCTCGATGCCCGCGACGATGCCTCCATCGGCGTGGTCTTCTTGACCGGGGCGGGACCAGCCGAGGACGGCAAATACGCCTTTTGCTCGGGCGGCGACCAAAGCGCCCGGGGCAAGGCCGGATACGTCGACGAGGATGGTGTGCCGAGGCTCAACGTACTGGACCTGCAGCGCCTCATTCGATCGATGCCCAAGGTAGTCATCGCCTTGGTCGCGGGCTACGCCATCGGCGGTGGACACGTCCTGCACGTGGTATGTGACCTGACCATTGCTGCGGACAATGCGATCTTCGGGCAAACGGGCCCCAAGGTGGGCAGTTTCGACGGTGGGTTCGGCTCCGGCTATTTGGCCCGCATCGTGGGGCAGAAGAAAGCCCGCGAAATATGGTACTTATGCCGCCAGTACGATGCCGCCGAGGCCCTCGAGATGGGCTTGGTCAACACCGTCGTGCCGGTCGACGAACTGGAGGCCGAAGGCGTCCGCTGGGCGGGCGAGATCCTGACCAAGAGTCCGTTGGCCATACGTTGCCTGAAGTCCGCCTTCAATGCGGACTGCGACGGGCAGGCAGGGATACAGGAACTGGCCGGCAACGCCACCTTGCTCTACTACCTGAGCGAAGAGGGAGCCGAGGGGAAGAACGCCTTCCTCGAGAAGCGGCAACCGGATTTCGGGAAATACCCCTGGCTTCCTTGAGTTTTGCCCGGCTTGGGTATCCCGAATAGGATTGCCTTTCCTCGGTTTTTCGTGATAAAACCAACCCCTGCGACGCACGCGGAGGGGCTTGTTCGTTCGCCTCCGTACAGCTGTCCATCGAACGCCATCATGAGCGATGACCAAGAAACTCCAGGAAAAGGAACCCGATACCGTCCATACCGTCGAGACGGAGGAGTCGGCTGTGGACCCGGAGCTCGTCGCGCGTCTCGCGTCCCTTCTGGCGAACGAGCCTGAGGGCGTCGTCCGGAGCTTCGTAGAGAAGATACACCAAGCGGACTTGGCCGACCTGATCGGTTTGTTGTCCCCCGTCGACCGGCGGAAATTGCTCCGCATCATTCACGTCGACTTGGATCCCGACTTGCTCTTCGAGCTGGAGGATTCCCTCCGCAAGGAAATGGTCGATATCCTGTCGGCCCGCGAGATGGCGGACGCCATCACGGAGATGGACTCGGACGAGGCGGTGCAGGTCCTGGAGGATCTCGAGACCTACCAGCAAACCGATATTTTGCGGGAAGTGCCAAGGGAGGAACGCCGCGACATCGAAAAAGGTTTGCAGTACCCGGAGGATTCGGCCGGTCGCCGCATGCAGAGGGATTTCGTGGCAGTGGAGACGGACTGGTCGGTAGGGCAAACCATCGATTACCTGCGCGACGAGGAGGACCTGCCGGACGAGTTTTTCGACGTCTTCGTGGTGGACGGAGCGAAGAAGCCGGTGGGCACCATTTCCCTGTCTCGCATCCTGCGTTCCGACCGCGGCACGCCGATGCGCGAAATAATGGACGATACGCAAGTCATCGTCGGGGCCTCCATGGAGCAGGAGGAATTGGCCCTTCTTTTCCAGAAATACGATCTTTCCTCAACCGCCGTGGTGAATGAGGAAGGAAAACTCATCGGAATGGTCACGATGGACGACGTCATAGACGTTGCCCAAGAGGAGGCCGAGGAAGACATTTTTCGTCTTGGCGGAGTGGGAGAGGAAACGGTCAGCGACAGCGTCTGGAGCGCCACGAGGAAACGCTTCCTCTGGTTGCTGGTGAACTTGGGCACGGCGGTTTTGGCATCGGCGGTAATCGGGCTTTTCGGGGCGACCTTGGAGCAGATGATCGCCTTGGCCGTGCTGATGCCGATCGTGGCCTCCATGGGAGGCAACGCCGGCACCCAGACCCTCACCATCACGGTGCGGTCCCTAGCGACCAAGGAACTGACCTCCTTCAACGCCTTTCGCACCCTCCGCAAGGAGCTGCTGGTGGGGATGCTCAATGGCGTTCTCTTCGCCGTCATCATGGGAGTGCTCGCCATGTTTTGGTTTGATGATCTCGAGGAAAACCTCATGCTTGGCGCCATCATCGCGGCCGCCATGATCATCAACATGATGGTGGCGGGCATCTTCGGGGTGATCGTACCCTTGGCCTTCGAACGGATGAGGATTGACCCTGCTCTCGCATCCAGCGTATTCGTCACCACCGTAACCGACGTCGTCGGTTTCCTATCCTTTCTGGGTCTTGCGACTTGGATCCTTTACCTGCCATCATGAATCCTGAATCCACCGACCATTCCGACCTTACCGAGCTAGGCAAGGGGGCGACCCGTCCCACGCGCAAACTGGAGACTTTTCCAAACCAACATGAGGAAAGGGATTACGTCGTCGAGTTGCAGACCGACGAGTTTACCTGCCTCTGTCCCGCGACCGGTCAACCGGACTTTGCGGAGATTCTCATACGGTACGTACCCGACCAAAAAATCGTCGAGTCCAAGTCCCTCAAGCTCTACCTTTGGTCTTATCGCGACGAAGGTATTTTCCATGAACACTTCGCCAACGTATTGCTGGAGGACCTCGTGGCGGTCCTCTCTCCGCGTTGGTGCGAAGTGAACACCAAATTCAATTCACGTGGCGGCATCGGCATCACGGTACGAGCCGAACACGGGAAGCAACCAGGAAAGTCATGATTCAGCGAACCATTGGAGTAGGACAAATCGCAGTGTCCAACGAACGGCCGTTCACTCTCTTCGGGGGCATGAACGTTCTCGAGTCGAGGGGACTCGCCCTGGAAGTGGCCGCTGCTTACGACGAAGTGACCCGCAAGCTCGAGATCCCCTACGTATTCAAGGCATCCTTCGACAAGGCGAACCGCTCCTCGATCTCATCCTTTCGGGGTCCCGGTTTGGAGAAAGGCTTGGAAATTCTCGCCGAGATCAAGGAAACCAAGGCCGTCCCGATTATCACCGACGTGCACGAACCGAGCCAAGCGGCGGCGGTGGCGGAAGTGGCCGACGTCTTGCAATTGCCCGCCTTTCTCTGCCGGCAAACGGATTTGGTGGTGGCCCTCGCGAAAACCGGCAAGCCCGTAAACGTCAAGAAGGCCCAGTTTCTCGCTGCATCCGAAATGGAGCATATCATTCGCAAGTTCGAGGATGCGGGCAGCGACCAAGTCATGCTTTGCGAGCGAGGGTCCTCCTTCGGTTACAACAACCTCGTGGTCGATACCTTGAACTTCGGGATTATGAAAGCCACCGGATACCCCGTGATTTTCGACGTCACGCATGCCTTGCAGCTGCCCGGTGGACGATCCGATTCCGCCGATGGCCGCCGCCAAGCCGTGGCCGACCTTATGCGGGCCGGCATGAGCCAAAGCATCGCGGGGCTCTTTCTCGAGGCCCATCCCAATCCCGCGGAAGCCAAGTGCGACGGCCCTTGCGCCTTGCCACTCGACAAGCTGGAGCCTTTTCTCGCCCAAGCCAAGGTCATGGACGACCTCGTCAAGAGCTTCGGCGAGGTCGAGGTGGATTGAGCCTCCCGCGTCTTCCCGTAACTCGATGAACGCAACCGATCCTTGGGAGCAGTTGGGGCTTTGGTTTCCCGACCTGGACGAGAAGGTTTGGAACAAGCTCAGGGAATTCACGGATCTGCTGCGGGAGTGGAACCAGAAGGTGAACCTTGTGTCGCGCAAGGACATGGAGCGTTTCGAGACCAAGCACCTCGCCCATTGCCTAGTCGCTACGAAAATCCTCAAGCTCATGCCCAAGGCGAGTCTTCTCGACGTTGGCACGGGTGGCGGTTTGCCCGGCATTCCCTTGGCCATCTGTTACCCGCAGGCCAACTTCACTCTCCTGGACTCCATAGGCAAAAAGGTCACCGTGTTGCGGGACCTCACGCATCGTCTCGAGCTAAGGAACGCCAAGGTGATTCGCGGCCGGGTCGAGGAAATGCCTTCCAAAAAGTCGTTTGATTTCGTTCTGGGCCGTGCGGTGACCGCTTTACCGACCTTCATCCAGTGGACGCGGAAAAGAATTCACAAGGGAAGGCGGCACGCCCCCGCCAACGGCATCCTTTACTGGAAAGGCGGCGACTATACCGCGGAATTGGAGGGCACGCCCTGGCAACCCACGCAGGTTTGGGATTGCGCCGAGCTTTTGCCCGAGTGCGGTTTCGAGGAGAAGTACCTCTTTCACTTGAAAGCCTGAACGCGGCCTGCGGTCAGTTTTTCGTCTTCTTGTCCTTCTTCTTTTTATCCTTGGGCTTTTTCTTGCCCGATTGCTTGACCGAATAAGACTTGGACAGGTAGGAG
Source organism: Opitutia bacterium (assembly GCA_002721705.1). Taxonomy (GTDB): domain Bacteria; phylum Verrucomicrobiota; class Verrucomicrobiia; order Opitutales; family Seribacteraceae; genus UBA2993. The sequence continues at coordinate 20,418 of PBLJ01000066.1, read as the reverse complement.
GTCGCCCATGCTTCATAGGTTGCGGTCATGGTTGCCACTCTCTGTGTCAGGGCTTTCGCCAAGTTCTTCGTCTCGGTGCGTGTCTTGGACAGGTCGTAGAGTTCCCAGTCCTGCGAGCGGTTGCGAACCAGTTTCCAATCATCCTGCCGAATGGCTTTCCCCGAACCATAGGCAAAAAACAGCGGCCTTTCGCGTTTCAAGGGCTTCCCGTGAAAGGAAGGAACCATCGATATGCCTTCCAGAGGCGGTATTTTCTCTTGCTTGGAATTCCCTGGATATTGGGCTTTCGGTCCGGCCAGTTCCATCCAGGTGGGGAGGAAGTCGATCAAGTGGCAGGTTTCCCGACAGATGGTTCCTGGCTTGGATATGCCTGCTGGCCAATGGGCGATGAGGGGTGTATTGATCCCGCCTTCGTGAGAGGTGGCTTTCCACAGGCGCATGGGGGTGTTGGCGACGTTGGCCCAGTGACGGCCAATGGCTTGGAAAGTTCCCACCGTACCCCATTCATGCTGTGGCGCTTTTCCCAAGGTGCGCTCGGCGCTGGCTCCGTTGTCGACCAGGAAGAGGATCAAGGTGTTGTCCAGCTTCCCCTGCTTCTCGAGTTTGGCTAAGAGGCGTCCGACGTTTTGGTCCACGTTGTCCACCATGGCGGCATGCGTGGCCATGCGCATGGACTCGAGCCCGCGTGTTTTTTCATCGAGGGCGTTCCACTCCGCCGCGCCTTGCCCGGGATCACTCAAAGGGGCGATCTTCGGGTCGAACAACCCCATTTTCACTTGCCTGGCATAGCGTGCCTTCCGTACCGATTCGTAGCCTTTGCGGTAAGTGTTTTCGTATTTCGCAATGTCTTTCGCGTGAGCATGCAACGGCCAGTGCGGCGCATTGTAGGCAAGGTAGAGGAAGAACGGTTTGTCCTTGCCCTGTTCCTCGTCCAGCCAGGCCAATGCCCAATCGGTGAAGCGGTCGGTGGCGTAGAAATCCTTGTCGGGGGTATAGGATTGCACGATCTTGTCGTCGAATGCCCAGGCGTAGTTGGAACCCCAACCGGGTTTTGGCTCCCCGGGTCTTGCATTTCCTGGATTCCAGAAGTTTATGGCGCCGCCCAGAAAGCCCGAGAAATGATGAAACCCACGCTCATGCGGATTAAAGTTGGCATGATGCTTCCCCGACCACCAGCACTGGTATCCGGCAGGACCCAGAACCTCGCTCACCAAGGCCGTGTGCTGAAAGTCGCGTCCACTTTGGATGTGATACAGCCCGGTGAGCAGACTGATCCGCGTGGTCCAGCATTTGGAAGTATTGTACGCTTGGGTGTAGCGTATGCCGCCCTTGGCCAGTTTGTCCAGATGGGGCGTTTCTATTTCACCGCCGTAGCAACCGAGATCGGAATAACCCATATCATCGGTCATGATGACCACGACGTTGGGGCGATCACGGGCAAGGAGAGGAAGGCCAACCAACAGGCAGGAAAGAAACAGCGCTTTCTTCCAGGCCATGGATTTCAGAAGGTTTCCTCTCATGCCGCAGCTTTGTTTGCAGGCAAGCCGCAAGCCGTCAATCGATCCGCTTGAACAGGGTATTCTTTTCCTTCAGTTCAGTGCCTTGAAGCGTGGAGGGCACGCCTGCTTTACGAACGTATAAATCGGCCAGAGCCAAACCTCCCTCGGCTTGCTTCAACATGAAGACGACGCGCAACTCTTGCGTGGACTCGAACGAGGCCTTGACCCCATCCTTTTCGTACCCCTTCTTCGTTTCGATCTCTTCCCATGTCCCCGAGGTGGCGGTGTCTCCGAACAGTCCCTTGAGGGTTGCCTTTCCCTCGGGATTCAGACCGAGGACGATGGGAAGGGGTCCATCCTCCATCACGAGGTTCGCCTTGTAAGTGCCTTCGGGATCGAAGTTTTCTCCCTTGCCTTCACTATCGTCACCACAGGAAAAAACCAATGCAGCGGTTGCTAGGAGAAAAGCTCTGAAGGTATGCAATTTCAACATGGTGTAGGCAAGCTATGCCGCACGAGGACGTTTGACCAGCCTTATTCGCCGGTCACCTTGTTTTGGACCTACGGCGACCATACGCGGAAGAGCGCTTCCGCGATGTGGGAAGGTGTCTCCGCCACTGCGATGCCGGCCTCTTGCATGGCCTCGACCTTGGCGGCGGCGGTTCCCTTGCCGCCGGAGACGATGGCGCCTGCGTGGCCCATGCGCCGGCCCGGAGGCGCAGTCATGCCCGCGATGAAGGCGGCCACCGGTTTGTCGACGTGTTCCTTGACGTAGGCGGCGGCTTCCTCTTCGGCGGTGCCGCCGATTTCGCCGATCATAATGATGGCCTCGGTGTCGGGGTCCTCGTTGAAGAGCTTGATGCAGTCCAAGTGGTTGGTGCCGTTGATGGGGTCTCCCCCGATGCCTATGCAGGTGGATTGTCCGTGGCCGGCGTTCGTGACTTGGTATACGGCCTCGTAGGTGAGGGTGCCGGAACGCGACACGATGCCCACCTTGCCGGGTTTGTGGATATAGCCGGGCATGATCCCGATCTTGCACTGGTCGGGAGTGATGATGCCCGGGCAGTTCGGCCCGATGAGGCGGCAATTGGAATCCGCCAGCTTGGCCTTGACCTCGGACATGTCGCGCACGGGGATGCCCTCGGTGATCGCGATCACCAGGTCGACGCCCGCGTCGATGGCCTCCATGATGGAGTCGGCGGCGAAGGGCGGCGGTACGTAAATCGCCGCCACGTCGGCCCCTTGCTCTTCCACGGCTTCCTTCACCGTGTCGTAGATCGGGACGCTGTCCTGAAAGCTTTGGCCGCCTTTGCCGGGAGTGACTCCCGCCACGACGTTCGTTCCGTATTCGATGCACTGCGTGGTGTGGAAACTGCCGGCGCTGCCGGTTATGCCTTGCACCACGAGGCGTGTATTCTTGTCGACTAATACGCTCACTTGAATTCCTCTTTCGCTCTCGTGGGTTAAGATTGTGTGGCCGCCAACTGGACGATTTTCTCGGCCGCCTCGGCGAGGGAGTCGGCCGATTCCAGGGCTAGGTCGCTCGCGTCCAGGATCCGTTTGCCTTCCTCGACGTTGGTGCCCTCTAGGCGAACCACGAGGGGAACGTTCAGGTTCAATTTGGCGGCGGCCGACACGATGCCCTTGGCGATGACGTCGCATTTCATGATGCCGCCGAATATGTTCACTAGGATGGCCTTCACGGAAGGGTCGCTGACGATGATCTGGAAGGCGGCCTCGACTTGTTCCTCGGAGGCGCTGCCGCCGACGTCGAGGAAGTTGGCCGGGGAACCGCCGAAATGCTTGATGATGTCCATGGTCGCCATGGCGAGGCCGGCCCCGTTCACCATGCAGGCGACGTTGCCGTCGAGGGCGATGTAGTTGAGGTCGTACTTGGAGGCCTCGACTTCCTTGGGGTCTTCTTCCTTTTCATCGCGCATGGCGACGATGTCGGGAAGACGGTAAAGGGCGTTGGAATCGAAGTTCACCTTGGCGTCGAGTGCCATCAGGTTTCCCTCCGGGGTGGTGACCAAGGGGTTGATCTCGACTTGGGAGCAATCCTTTTCCCAGAACAGCTTGTAAAGGTTGCCGATCAGCTTGACGGCCTGCTTGAACAAGTCGCCGCGAAAGCCCAGGCCGAAAGCGATCTGTCTCGCTTGGTAGGGGCGTATGCCGAGGGCGGGGTCGATGAATGCCTTGAGGATTTTCTCCGGCGACTCCTCGGCCACGGTCTCGATGTCGACGCCCCCCTCGGTGGAGGCGATGATGGCGGGTTGCGAAGTGCCCCGGTCCATGACGATGGCGAGGTAGTATTCCTTCTCGATGTCGGCCGCCTCGGTGAAATAGACGGCCCCGACTTCGCGGCCTTCCTCACCGGTCTGCTTGGTCACGAGGACGTTGCCCAGCATCTTGCCGGCGATCTCCTTCGCTTCCTCCTTGGTGTCGGTCAGGTGCACCCCGCCTTGGAAACCGTCCTTGAAGGTGCCTTTGCCTCGCCCGCCGGCGTGGATTTGGGCCTTCACGACGATTTGGGCGTCGGCCAGGGAGGCGAGGGCATCGTCGACCTCGCCCGCGTCCAGGGCCACCGCGCCGTTTTGATTTTGTACGCCCGCGTCGCGAAAGAGCTGGGCTGCTTGGTATTCGTGTACGTTCATGGTAGGAAAGGGGGAAATTGTACCTTCGAGCCCAACGAGCAACGTTTTTTTGCGGAAACCGAAAGAAAGGAAACTTGCCATGAGGGCAGCGCGGCCTATTTTTCACAGTTTGCAATTCCCGAGATCGGGACGTAGCTCAGCTTGGCAGAGCGCTGCGTTCGGGACGCAGAGGTCGCTGGTTCAAATCCAGTCGTCCCGACCATTTTCGAAATCGTTGCGCTTGGCGACGTGAATCAATCCGGCAACCGGGCCAACGTTTCGGCCTTGGTCAATCCTCTGATCGCGAGGGTCTTCTTCCTCGAGCTTTCCCCGCTGCGTACCTCTATTTGACCCGGGGCAATGCCCAAGGTCTTGCCCAGAAAGCGACGCAGTTCCTTGTTTGACTGGCCTTTTTCGGGGGGAGCGTGGACGCGTACCTTCAACCTTTCCTCCTGCCAGGTTTTCACTTCGTTGCGGGAGGCTCTTGGGGACACCGTCACTTTCAGCAAGGTTTCCATACTACTAAGAAGTAGTGTTCAATATCCTTGTAAAGAGGATGGGAACGAGGCTGATTTGAGTGTCCAAATCCAGTCCCAATTGAAGGTTGCCAATTATCAACCACTTCCTCCAGAATAAATGCAAGTTTGTTCAATGACTGATCAAAATACCTTTAAGTTGAAGTTTTGGGGCGTGCGAGGAAGCATTCCCTGTCCGGGTCCGGATACCGTGAAGTATGGTGGCAATACCACCTGTTTCGAGATCACTTGCGGAGAGAAGCGCATCATCATCGATGCGGGCACCGGCATTCGTTTGCTTGGCAAGCATATCTTGATCAACGAAGGCAACGTCTTGGACGCGGACTTGTTTTTCACGCACACCCACATGGACCACATTGCGGGGTTGCCCTTTTTCGTGCCGATTTACAACCCGAAGAACAATTTGCGTCTTTTCGCCGGGCATCTTGCTCCCCCGCATGACTTGGACGGCATCATCGACACCATGTTGATGAAGGATCCCCTTTTCCCGGTGCCCAGCAAATTGATCGAGCAAGCCTGTACCTTCAGCGATTTCAGTTGTGGAGAAACTTTCGAGCCCGGAGGTGGGGTCGTGATCAAGACGGGCAAGCTGAATCATCCCAACGGCGCCTGCGGTTACCGTATCGAGTACGCCGGCAAGGTGATCTCGATTTGCACGGACACCGAACACTTCGACGACGGACTCGACCAAAGCGTGCTCTCACTTTCTCGTGACGCCGACGTCATGGTCTACGATGCCGCCTACACCGACGAGGAGTACCCCAATTTCAAGGGTTGGGGGCATTCCACTTGGCAGGAAGCCATCAAGGTGGCCGAAGAAGCGAATGTTAAAAAGACCTTTCTCTTCCACCACGATCCGTCGCATGACGACGAGCGCATGGACGAGATCGGGGCCTTGGCCGCGGCCGCTCGGCCCGGCACGGAGCCTGCCGTCGAGGGTACCGAAATTACCCTTTGAGGGCTTGGCGTGGCTCAAGGCTTCTTTTGTGGAGCCTGGGGAACGTCTTTCTTATCTTTGTCCAGTGAGGGAGGGAGAGTAGCCTCTTCCTTTGCGGGCGCTTCCAAGGTTTCTTCCGGATCGATCGCTTCCACTCGCCCTTGGTTGTCCGCTTGCAGGAAAAGATTAAGCGGGCGCCCGAGATAGTATAGGTTTCCGGTTCCAGTCAGTTTGGCGTCCAACCAGTTTTCGGCGCGCAGTTCCGCGTTGCCCGATCCGCTGATTGAAACGTGCGCTCGCAAGGCGGGCAAGTCGATTGCCCGCAGCGATCCTTTGCCGCGTAAATCGGCGTCTAGGCGCTCGACCACGCCCCCCTTGATGGTCACGTCGCCGTCGCTTTCCAGACGGGCCACGACGGCGTCGGCGGTGAGGTTTTCCAAGTGTATTTTTCCGGAGCCGGCCGAGAAGACGTTGAAGGTCTTCTTTTGCAAGCCGGTTGCCTTTGCCGTCAGGTTGGTTGCGGTGAACTCGGCTTCGCCTGCGACCGTTACGCTTTTTAGTTCCTTGGCGGAGACGATGACCTCGACCGGATGGGTGGCGGTGAAAGCGATTCTCACCAAGGGAAGACGCGGGGCATACTTCGTGACGTTGTTGGCCTCGATGACCAAGGTTTTTCCGCGAACGTCGGTGACGATGGATTCGAGCACCGAATCGTCTCCGTAGACCGTGGCTTGCCGGAGGCGTTTTTCCTGCACCACGAAGACCTTCACCGCACCTCGTGCCTCGATGTTGTCGAAATGCCGCAATAGCCTTCGCTCCTTGGTCAGTTTGGCATGCCCCGGCAAGCAGGTGACCATCAGGAGCAAAGCCGAAACAAAGACTCGCGTCATGAGCTTGTCACTTGCCGCTTTTGCCATATCGACCTTTTCCCTTGGTGTATTTGCGACCTCTGTAAGGCCGTGCTTTTGCACCCTGATCAAATCGTCCCGTACGAAGAAAGTCAATCTGGTCCCGCAACAAGGCGGCTCTCTCGAATTGCAGTTTCTTGACCGCCTCTAGCATTTCCTTTTCCAAGGCGCTAGCCACCTTGTCGGCGTCCCCGCTCGATTCACTGACCATCAAGGCGTCCTTTTCCTCCTCTTCCTTCTTGAGGCTCGTCTGGATGCCTCGTTTCACGCTCTTAGGCTCGATGCCATGCTTCTTGTTGTAGGCCATTTGGGCGCGCCTTCTCTCTTTCCCTTTGCGGAGGGTGTTTTTGAGGGAGACCGTCCGTACGTCTGCGTAAAAGACCACCCTGCCTTTTTCATGGCGGGCGGCGCGTCCGGCGGTTTGCACAAGGCTGGTTTCGCTGCGCAAAAAGCCCTCCTTGTCGGCGTCGAGTATGACCACCAAGGCCACTTCCGGCAAATCGAGTCCTTCCCGGAGTAAATTCACTCCGACCAGGACGTCGAATTCGCCCGCCCGCAGGTTGCGGAGTATCTCGACACGTTCGATGGCGTCGATGTCGGAATGCAGGTACTCGACCCGCACCTTTCGTTCGCGTAGGTAGTCGGACAAGTCCTCGGACATTCGTTTGGTAAGGGTGGTGACCAATACGCGGTCGCCTTCGTCCACTACTTTTTTGATCTCCGATATGGCGTCCTCGACTTGGCCTTCGATGGGTCGCACCTCCATCAACGGGTCGAGCAACCCGGTGGGTCGGATCAATTGCTCGACTACATGAGTGGAGCGTTCGAGGTCGCGGGGCGAGGGCGTGGCGGAAACGAACACGGTTTGTCCGGTTACCTCCTCGAACTCGTCGGGTTGAAGCGGCCGGTTGTCGAGGGCCGAGGGGAGGCGAAAGCCGTGTTCGACCAATTTTTCCTTTCGCGATAGATCCCCCTTCACCATACCGCCGAGTTGAGGCACGGTGACGTGGCTTTCGTCGATGAAGAGGAGAAAGTCTTTCGGAAAGAAATCGATCAGGCACCAAGGTCGTTCACCGGGCTTGCGACCGCCGAGGTGTCGGGAATAGTTTTCGATTCCGTTGCAGAAGCCCATTTCTCGCAGCATTTCTAAGTCGTATTCGGTTCGCATGCGGATGCGTTGGGCTTCCAAGAGCAGGTTTCTTTCCTCGAACCAAGCGACTCGCTCTTCGAGTTCTTGCTTGATGGCGGCTATGCCCCGTTCCATCTTGTCGCGTCCCGTGACGTACTGGTTGGCGGGATATATGCGGAAGGAATCGAGCGACCCGAGGGATTCGCCGGAGACGGGGTCTATTTTGCGCATGGCCTCGACTTCGTCTCCCCAGAACTCGATCCTCACGGGGGAATCGAGGTAGGCGGGGAAAACGTCCACCACGTCCCCGCGCACGCGGAAACATCCGGATTTCAGATCGTAGTCGTTGCGTTCGTAAAGGCACTCGACCAGCTTGGTCATCAAGGCGTCGCGCCCGCAGTCCTCGCCGACCTTGGCCTCGAAGGAGAGTTCGCGGTAGTCCTCGGGAGAGCCGAGGCCGTAGATGCAGGACACGCTGGCCACCACGATGACGTCGCGTTGCTCGATGAGCGAGCTGGTGGAGGCGATGCGGAGTTGCTCGATCTCCTCGTTGATGGAGGAATCCTTTTCTATGAAGGTGTCGGTTTGCGGGACGTAGGCCTCGGGCTGGTAATAGTCGTAGTAGCTCACGAAGTACTTCACCGCGTTGTCCGGAAAGAAGGCTTGAAACTCGGAGTACAACTGGGCGGCCAAGGTTTTGTTGTGCGATATGACGAGGGCGGGGCGCTGGAGTTTCTCGATCAGGTTGGCCATGGTGAAGGTCTTGCCCGATCCCGTCACGCCCAGCAAGGTCTGGTACCTGGTGCCCGCATCGAGGGATTCCACCAGCTTGTCGATGGCTTCCGGTTGGTCGCCCTTGGGTTGGTAGTCGGCGACGAGGCGAAACTTCATGCCTTCTTTCTCAAGCGAAAAGGTCTTCCTTTTCCTCGCTCTCGTCTTGCCCTTGAACCAAGTTTTCGTAGTAGCCCGATTCGCCTTCGGTTTTGCCGATTACCACTGCGGCGCAGCTATCCCCAAAAACGTTGATCGCGGTGCGGCACATATCGAGGACACGGTCCACTACGTAGACGATGCCCACCCCGATCGTGATCTGTTCGGGATTGAATCCCGCGGCATTGAGGATGACGATGATCGCCACTAGGCTGGCCGATGGTATGCCGGCCACGCCGATGGAAGTCAGCAAGGCCATTACCACGACTGAGAATTGCGTAACGAAACCCATTTCCACACCGAACAACTGGGCGAGGAAGACCACCACTACGCACTCGAAGAGGGCGGTGCCGTCCATGTTCACGGTTGCTCCCAAGGGCAAGGTGAAGCTGGTCACCTTGTTGGATACGCCGGCCCGCTTGCGCACGCAGTCCATGGTAAGCGGCAAGGTGGCGGAGGACGAGGCGGTGGAAAACGCGGTGAGCATGGCGGGAGCCATGGCTCGGAAGTGATTCCAAGGGTTTTCCTTGGCGATGAACTTGAGGAACAGGGGAAGGACGACGAAGAGGTGGATTCCCAAGCCCAGCAACACGGTGAGGGCGAATTTCCCCATTACCTCGAACAATTCCGTCCCCGTGGTCATCAAGGTGGGTATGACCAAGCCGAGCACACCGATGGGGGCGAAGGCGATGATGAACTTGGTCATGGCGAGGAAGGCGGCGTTCAGGCTCTCCCAGAACCGTAGTTGGGTCTTGCGTGGTTTCTCCGGCAACTTGGACACGAAGAACCCGAACAACAGACTGAAGAATATAAGCCCGAGCAACTGACCCTTGACGGCGGCATCAAACAGGTTGGCCGGTATCATGCGCTGAAAAATCTCGAGGATGCCGCGAAAGCCGTCTTCCGCGTTTTTCTCGGCTCCCTGGATCTTTGCCGAATCCGCCTCGGCGCCTTGGGCTCGCATCGTTGCTTCCAATTCGGGCGGGACTTCGCCGGGTTGGATCAGATTGACTAACAGCAGGCCGGTGCACACCGCGAGCAATCCGGTGGCGGCGTAGAACCCGAGCGTCTTGAGACCCAATCGACCGAAGTTGCGCTCCCCGCCGACGTTTATGATGCCCACGATGATCGAGGTGGTGACGAGTGGCACCACCATCATCTTGAGGGCGTTGAGGAAGAGCTTCCCTACGAAACCGGCAAAATACTCCAATTCCCCGAACCAGTCGGGCTTCTCCTCCATGCCCTCGGTCTCGAAATTCGCCCACAGCCCGACCGCGAAGGCCAAGGCCAATGCGATGACGATTTGCCAGTGTAGGGCGATTTTCTTCATTGGAGAGCGTGGGGCTTATCCTCGAACAAGGATTGGATAATGGCGAGATTAAGTTCGGTCATGTCCTTGGCCACCAAGTGAGCGTCGGCCAAATGTTCGGCGGGACGGGTGGTGGCCACGCCGATGGCTTTCATTCCGCCGGCCAAGGCGGCTGCCACGCCATGGGCGGTATCCTCGATGACGAAGCATTGGGCTGGCGGCAGGCCGGTTTTTGCGGCTGCCTTGAGGAACACTTCGGGATCGGGCTTGCCGCGGGAAACGTCTTCGCTGCAGGTCATGTCGGAAAACTTTCCCTGCAACGAAAGCAGGTCGAGGGACATCTCGACGTTGGCTCGTTCGGTGGAGGTGCCGACTACGCAGGGTATGGCGGCTTCGTTCAATTCCTCGATCAACTCTCTTGCTCCTTCGAGGGCTATCAGGCCGCGTTCGGCGACGATGTCCCGGTACAACGCTTCCTTGCGCAAGCTCCAGCGCTCGATTTCGAGAGGGTCTTGGCTCCAGTTGAGTATTTCCGGTATAATGACGGCGTTGCGCTGACCGAAGCCGCGCTTGAAGTGATCGGGAGGCAAGGGCTTGCCGACCTCCTCCGCCAAGAGTTCCCAGCTTTCCTCATGATGGGAGGAGGAATCGATCACGACACCATCCCAGTCGAAGATGGCACCGATCTTCATTTTTTTAGTTCGTCTTCCTCTGGGGACGAGTCGGGCGAGGGTAGGGCATCTGCAGAGGAGTTTTCGTCGATCGGGTCGTCCGTGACTATGTCTACCGCGGCTTGGGAATCGTCCGCCTCCGTGTCGGAAGGCTCATTCTCGGATGCTTCCTCCACCGCCGCGGCCTGCTCCGCTAGTATGCGGTTTCGCAAGTCTCTGGTGCGTGTGACTTGGTGGTGATCGAGACCGAGTACTCGTTCTTGGGTCTCAAGGGCCTGGGTGAATATCTCCATGGCAAGGTCCTTGCGGTCGCCAATGTAGTGAAGTTCTCCCAGACTGACTTGGGTTCTAAGGGTCAACGGATCCTCGGGCCCGAGCACTCGAGTCTCGGTTTCGAGGGCGGTTTCCAGCCTCGTGAAGGCGCCGTCGTACTTTCCTTCCATCATGAAACATTCGGCCAACAAGTTCATGATGCGCAGGGTTTCCGGATGTTCGTTGCCGTACTTTTGACTCATGAGGATGAAGATTTCATCGTAAGAGAACGCGGCGTTCTCGAAACGTCTCGCTTCAAAGTGGAGCTTGGCGATTGCTTCCATCGTGCCGAAGGTCCCGGGGTGCATGTTCCCTAGGGATCTTTCCTTTTGGCGGAGGATTTCCAAGTACATCTCGAGGGCATCTGGGCCATCTCCGCGAGCGGCGATGATTTCCGCGCCGGCGTCTTTCTCGGCCAAGGTTTCGGGATGATCTTCGCCAAACACTTTCTTCATTAACTCGGAATTGCTTTCCCAAAGGCTTTGGGCCTCGTCGAACTCGTCCAGTTCCTTTTGCGTACGCACTAAACGGGCGGTGGCTCGGAGGGTGTCGGGATGTTCTTCCCCAAGTTTTATTCGGGACAACTCCAAGGCGGAGCGAAAACGCGACTTCGCTTGGACGAACTTCCCCTGGTCAAAGAAAACCGACGCCAACTCGATCATTGCCCGTATGGTCAGGGGATCATCTTCGCCTCGGGTTTCCTGCAACTTGTCCAAGGCCTCGGAACACAACGTCTCGGATTTCTCGTAAATGCCTTGGCTGCGATAAAGGGCTGCGAGATCGGTTTGAGCGCGCAAGGTTTCCGCGTGATCTTCCGGGAGTACTTGGCGGCGGGTCTCCAGGACGGTCTCCAAAAGACTTTCGACTGCCTTGTGATTCCCCTTGGCCTGATGCACCAAGGCCAATTCGTTCATTACCTCGATCGTGCGGAGATCGTTCGCGCCCACTGTTTCCTGCAAGAGAGGCAAAGCCTTGCTCAACTGTTCCTCGGCTTGGTCGAAGGCGCCTATGGACCGATAGGTACTGCCCAGAGTCAACCGCAGACGGGCCTCGGTTTCCGGTTCGTTATCTAGTTCTTCCAAGCGCCCGGCCCCCTTGTCCAACATGGCCCGCACGAGCTTCGTGTCCATGCGCTTTGCATTTTCAGGTTCCACCGAGGCAAACAACTCAGTCACGAAATTGGTCACCGTGCGTTCCTTGGCTTGTTCGTTTTCCGCCTTTTGCCGACTTAGCTCGGCTTGGGTTCTGGCCTTTTCGGCCCTTTGCTGGCTTGCCTCGGCTTGGTTTCGGGCCACCTCGGCTTCGTTCCGAGAGTCCTCCGCTGCGTTTCTTTGCATGAAGGCGTAGGTGGCCAGGACGATGGTGGCGATGGTGGCCAAGGTGGAGGCGGCCGCGATGAGGCCAAGTTTGCGATGCTTTTGCTGGAGGGCTCGCCTCTTGAGGTCGTCCAATCCCACGCCTAGCAAGCCGGCGACGATCTTCAGGAAAGCATTGCGTTCGCCGTCACCGTTTTCCCGAGCGTCCGCCGCGATCGGCTCGGCCCGGGAATTGGTATAGAAGCCATCCTCACCGACACCGTACTTGGCGGCCTCGGGGAAACATTCTTTTCCCTTGGATCCCGAATGATCGGCTGCATATGGCTCTCCGCTTACGATCATGTAAAGAATGCGGTGCTCCCGCCCCATTGCCTTGAAATCCTTGATTTCCTGGTTCACCCACTTGGAACGAGCGGCATTGGGAGAGCAGATTACGATGAGGTGACCGGATTGCTCGAGGGCTTCCTTGATGGCCTCTCCGAGTTGCGCGGAACTGGGCAATTCTTCTCGATCCCTGAAAATAGGGAACATGCGCTTCGGAATTTTGCCATGCTTCGCTTGCCTGCCGACAAGGATATCAGGCACCCGGAAACCTTCCAGTTTACGGTGTAACCATTTCCCCCATTTTTCGTCCTTGTGCGAATAGCTTATGAAGGCGCGATATTTGAAACTCTCCATTTTACTCCCAAAGCCCGCGCATGTTAGCCGAGTTATTGTTATGGGCAATGCCTTTTGTCGATGAAATGGACTTTTTAGTAGTTGAAAGAGGAGTGATTCCGTTCCACCGCGCACGCAGTCCAAGTGGGCCCTTTAGGTCGAGTCGTCGTCTGGTTCAGGAGAGGTTCTGGAAGATTTCCACTTTCGTTTGGCTGAGGTTCCATGAAGTTGCCAATCCAAGTTTGTGAATAAGTTTTTATTGCGCGCGCCAAGGCGAATCCTTTTGTTTTCTTCCGTCCGGGGAGCTCCAGGCGTGGGGCTGAGAGGCGAGCGCGTTCCGCTTGCGACCCTTTGAACCTGATACGATTAAGATCGTCGTAGGGATGAACGGTCGATTTCACCGACGGGGAAATCTCAACGGCGAAGAGCTTTACCTTCCGCCCATATCTCCCATGATCCAAGAAAAACGACCGAAAGCCGAAAACCTGAATGGAGGCGCGACGTTTGCTCGTTCCCAACGGACCTACGCGACTGGTTCCCGTCCCGACTTGCGAGTGCCGATGAGGGAAATCACCCTTGATGACACCCAGGCATCCGATGGCTCCGTTCGTCCCAACGAACCGGTTCGCGTATACGACACTTCGGGTCCTTGGGGCGATCCTGAGTTTCACGGAGACTGTCGTCGTGGCTTGCCGTTGACCCGCGAAAATTGGGTTCTCGAGAGAGGAGACGTGGAAGAATACGAGGGACGGGAGCCCCTCCCTCAGGATGATGGTTACCTTTCCAAAGTCCTGGCAGACCGAGCCACTCGTATGGAGGGGGAAGGCCGCCTGGATCGTTTCGAACGTGGATCTCGCAAGATCTTACGGGCCAAGCCCGGTCATTCCCTCACTCAACTTCATTACGCTCGCCAAGGCATCATTACTCCGGAAATGGAATTCGTGGCGATTCGCGAGAACATGAAGCTGCAAAGGCGGGCCGAAGATTTGAAGATGAGCCCCGAGGCCTTTCGAAACGAATTGAACCACCAGCACCCGGGTGAGTCCTTCGGCGCCGCGATACCGGAGGAGATCACGCCGGAATTCGTTCGTAGCGAGGTGGCTCGTGGACGGGCGATCATACCGGCCAACGTTAATCATCTCGAGTTGGAACCGATGATCATCGGCCGCAATTTCCTGGTCAAGATCAACACCAATATCGGAAACTCGGCGGTTGCTTCCTCGATCGACGAGGAAGTCGAGAAGATGCGATGGTCGTGCAAATGGGGCGGCGATACGCTGATGGATCTCTCGACCGGCAAGAACATTCATCAAACTCGTGAATGGATTCTTCGCAATTGTCCAGTTCCCGTGGGCACCGTGCCTATTTATCAGGCGCTCGAAAAAGTCAATGGGCGCCCCGAGGATCTTACTTGGGAGGTGTTCCAGGACACTTTGATCGAGCAAGCGGAGCAAGGGGTTGATTACTTCACCATTCACGCCGGGGTTCTACTCCGTTACGTACCCCTGACCGCCAAGCGCATGACCGGCATCGTGAGTCGAGGCGGTTCCATCATGGCGAAATGGTGCTTGGCTCATCACCAAGAAAACTTTCTCTACGACAAGTGGGATGAGATTTGCGAGATCATGGCGGCTTACGACGTGTCGTTTTCGATTGGAGACGGCTTGCGTCCAGGTTCCATCGCCGATGCCAACGACGAGGCTCAGTTCGCAGAACTCAAGACGCAAGGCGAGCTGACCGAGAGGGCATGGTCCTATGGTGTCCAGGTCATGAACGAAGGGCCGGGTCACGTGCCCATGCAAATGATCAAGGAGAACATGGACAAGCAACTGAAGTGGTGCCATGAAGCGCCTTTTTACACCTTGGGTCCTCTCACCACCGACGTCGCTCCGGGTTATGATCATCTCACCAGCGCCATTGGCGCCGCCATGATCGGTTGGTATGGCACTGCCATGCTTTGTTACGTGACGCCCAAGGAACACCTTGGTTTACCTAACAGGGACGACGTCCGCGAAGGCGTGATCGCCTACAAGATAGCAGCGCATGCGGCGGATTTGGCGAAAGGTCACCCTGCGGCCCAATTCCGTGACAACGCTCTCTCCAAGGCTCGTTTCGAATTTCGTTGGGAAGACCAGTTCAACCTCTCCCTGGACCCCGAGAAAGCTCGCGAGTTTCATGACGAGACCTTACCCAACGAAGCCGCCAAGACGGCTCACTTTTGTTCCATGTGCGGGCCCAGCTTTTGCTCCATGCGCATTACCGAGGACGTGCGTCGCTATGCCGAGTCCAAAGGGATGAGTGAGGAGGATGCCTTGTCCGAAGGAATGAAGGAGAAGTCCGAGCAGTTCAACGAAGGTGGTGGCGAACTTTATCAGCAGGAGCCGGTTTCATGAAAATTCACCTCAACGACGTACCCCAGGAGGTTCCCGACTCCAGTTGCCTTTCGCACTTGTTGTCGGCCATGGGCGTGGAGGGAGCGAAGGGTGTGGCGGTGGCGGTGAACGGTCAGGTCGTGCCGAGCAAAGGCTGGTCGAGCTTGGAGGTTTCCGAAAATGATCGGATTCTTGTCATTCAAGCAACGCAGGGTGGGTGATGGAAGCTGAAACGGAACCGAAGATTGTGGTCATTTCCTCGCCCAATCCCAAGCAGAACGAGGCGAAGTACGTTCAGGACTTGATCGAAGCCGGATTGTGGCGTTTCCACTTGCGCAAACCCAGTTGGAGCTCCGATGAATTAAGATCCTTGCTCAAGGAGTTGCCGGAAGCCTGCTTGCGTCGCGTGGTGTTGCACAGGCGTCGCGAGTTGTTGGCCGAATTCCCGTTGGCGGGTTACCACTTGACCTCAACCGAGACTTACCCGACCGGCGCTTGCCCCGGGACCTTGAGTCGTTCCTTTCACGACCTCGAGTGCTTGGAGACCTGCGAGGAAAAATTGGATTACGTTTTCATCGGTCCTGTTTTCGATTCCGTGTCGAAGCAAGGTTACGCCTCCGCTTTCGAGCCGAACGCCTTGCGTGACTTCTTCCGCAAACGGCGGCGCAATGAATCTTCGCGAACCTATACCATTGCCTTGGGAGGCATCGTCCCCGATCGCGTGCGGGTATGCTTGGGCTTGGGATTTGACGGCGTGGCCGTGCTCGGCGGCATCTGGGCTAGTCGAGATCCAGCCAAGAAACTTCACCGCTACCTGGCCGCCTTTCCATGGATATCCAGAAGACGCGTCGGCTAAAGGAGTTTTTTAAGCATGCACCGATTACAATGCCTTACCTCGCATCGTCTCAAACTCGGCATTTTTGACCAAGCCGTAGCTATTCATGCCTCCGGGGCCCGATGGATTCAACTGAGGCTGAAGGAAGTTTCAATTGATGCTTGGACGGGAGTTGCGAAAAAATTGGCCGATTTTTGTCATCGCAAAGGGGTGACTTTAGTGGTCAACGACTCGATCGAGGTAGCGCTGGCTTCCGGCGCCCATGGCGTTCATCTGGGCAAGCAAGATGGTTCCCTGCGCGAAGCGAGGGAGCGCCTTGGACCCAAAGCCATCGTCGGCGCCACCGTCCATGATGAGGAGGAAGCCCGCGCGGCGATTGCCAGCGGAGTGGTGGACTACCTGGGGATCGGTCCTTTTCGTCGTTCGCCGACCAAAGGTGACTTCCTGCCCGCCTTGAGACCGCATGCCCTCGATTCCTTGCTTGCAATGGCCAACCGAGCGCGATTACCGGCCTACGTGATTGGAGGGGTGACCCCCTTGGACGTTGAAAGCTTAATCAATCGAGGAGCTCATGGGGTGGCCGTTTGCTCGGATTTGTTTGCGGGTGGAAAAGTGGCAAAGAACGCAAAGGCTTTGCTCTCCGCTTGCGAGAAAGCCTTGGAGAAGGCGGCATGAAGGATTCCTTGGTCATCGGGGGGCGATCTTTTTCTTCCCGTTTGTTTGCGGGAACCGGGAAGTTCAGTTCAGGCGAGACCATGGGGGCTTGCCTGGCTGCTTCCGGAACCGAACTCGTGACAGTCGCCCTCAAGCGCGTTCGACTGGATGCGGAAGAAGACGCGATTCTCAGTCACTTGAACGAGGAACGCTACCAGTTGATGCCCAATACCTCCGGTGCGCGAACGGCCGAGGAAGCGGTTTTAGCCGCCCGTCTTGGGCGCGAGGCTCTGGCCACCAATTGGGTCAAAGTGGAAATTCATCCCGATCCCAAATACCTCATGCCGGATCCGGTGGAAACCTTGCGGGCCTGCGAAGAACTGGCCAAAGACGATTTCATTGTACTGCCCTACGTCCACGCCGACCCTGTCCTCTGCAAGCGGCTCGAGGAAGTGGGTGTAGCCGCGGTCATGCCTTTGGGGTCTCCCATCGGGAGCAACCGCGGTTTGAAGGCGAAGACTTTCCTGGAAATAATCATCGAGCAAAGCGCCTTGCCCGTCGTCGTGGACGCGGGCATCGGCTCTCCTTCCCACGCCGCAGAGGCGATGGAGATGGGTGCTGACGCCGTTTTGGTGAACACCGCCTTGGCCGTGGCCAAGGATCCCGTTCGTATGGGAGAGGCCTTCCGCAAGGCGGTGGAAGCGGGGCGAACGGCTCGTTTGGCCGGATTGGGAGCGGCTCTTGGACGGGCCGAGCCAAGTTCGCCGCTGACTGCCTTCCTACAGGAGGATTGAGAGTATGGTGGAGGCCTTTTCAACGGAGCTGGATCGTTGGTCCTGGGGGGAGGTGGGCGAGGCCATCCTCGGCAAGACGTCGGCGGAAGTGAAGACTGCCTTGTCTCGTGAAGGATCGTTGGGCTTGGATGACTTCATGGCGCTGCTTTCACCGGCCGCTTCACCGTTTCTGGAAGAAATGGCGGCGGCCAGCCGCCAACGGACGCGTCGTCGCTTTGGCAACGTCATCCAGATGTTCGCTCCCTTGTACCTTTCCAACGAGTGCACCAACGTGTGCGATTATTGCGGTTTCAGCCTGACCAACCGGATACCCCGCAAAACCTTGAGCCCGACTGAAATCTTGCAGGAGGCGGAAATCATCAAAGGCATGGGGTACGATCACGTGCTCCTTGTTTCAGGCGAGGCGCAATCCATCGTCGGCCCTGCTTATTTTCGCGATGCGCTGTCTATCCTCCGGCCTCATTTCTCCAACGTGTCGATGGAAGTGCAACCTCTCGACCAAGCCCACTACGAAGACATGATAGGCTTGGGTCTGCACGCCGTGCTCGTCTATCAGGAGACCTATCACCGCGAGACCTATGCTCGCCACCACACAAAGGGTCGCAAGCGGAACTTCGATTACCGCTTGGCCACTCCCGAGCGGCTTGGTCGCGCCGGGATCAACAAGATCGGGCTTGGTTGCCTGCTGGGATTGGCCGAGTGGCGAACCGACTTGTTCTTTCTCGCCCTTCACCTTCGTTTCCTCGAGAAACGGTACTGGCGAACCCGCTATTCCGTTTCCTTTCCCCGCTTGCGTCCCTTCGAGGGTGAAGGGCAATTTCCCATTGAAGAGATTGGTGATCGCGACCTCGTGCAGGCCATCTGCGCCTTTCGCCTGCTGGACCCGGAGCTGGAGCTTTCCCTTTCCACTCGTGAAAGCCCTCGGTTTCGCGACCATGCCGCTCGACTGGGCATTACTTCCATGAGCGCCGGTTCCAAGACCAACCCCGGAGGCTACGCCAACGGTTCGGACGCGCTCGAGCAATTCGAAATCGACGATTCCCGCGCCCCGGCCGAGATCGAGCGCATGCTCCACTCGGGCGGTTACGAGGCGGTCTGGAAGGACTGGGACCCCGCCTACGACCGGGCCAACGCAACCTCGAATGAACCCGCTACTTCCCTGCTGACATGCTGACTCCCGAGGAACTCGTTCATTACCAGCGACATGTCTCGTTGCCCGAGATCGGGGTGGAGGGACAAGAGAAACTCAAGCAAGGCTCGGTTCTCGTGATCGGGGCAGGTGGTCTCGGTTGCCCTGCGCTCCATTACTTAGTCGCCGCCGGCGTGGGTCGCATCACGGTGGTCGATTTCGACGTGGTGGAGGCGAGTAACCTGCAACGGCAGACCTTGTTCGGGTACGGCGACGTCGACCGCCCCAAGGCCGAGGCTGCAACCGAGCGACTCCAGGATCTCAACCCGCACGTCGAGATCGTCCCCAAAGTGGAACGCTTCGGGGTCGACAACGCCCTTTCCCTTCTCGAGGGCCAAGACTTGGTGGTCGATGGTTCCGACAACTTCGTCACCCGCTACCTCGTCAACGATGCCTGCGTGATGGCCGGCAAACCCCTCGTTCACGGAGCCATTTTCAAGTTCGAGGGCCAAGTCAGCGTGTTCAACCTCGACGAAGGTCCCACCTATCGCTGCCTTTTCCCTGAATGCCCCAATCCCAAGGACGTGCCCAATTGCGCCGAGATCGGGGTGTTCGGAGCCCTGCCCGGAATCATCGGTTCACTGCAAGCCGTCGAAGTGATCAAGATACTCACTGGGATAGGGGATCCCTTGTCGGGCAAACTGCTCCTCTTCAACGCCCTTTCCATGCATGCTCAGTTGGTTACTTATTCATCTCAACCGGGCAGTCGCCCCATCGAGGTCTTGGAAGAGATTCAATTTGCCTGTGAAACGGAGGAAGAGGAACTCGACCAGGAGGAAGGGGAAAGCGACGAAGAAGCTCCTTTGCCCAAGGCGCCGCCCTTGGTGTCTCCGGCAGAGCTGCAAGAGTTTCAGGAAACGGGGGCCAACCTGCAAATTATCGACGTGCGTGAGCAATGGGAAAAGGATATTTGTTCCATCGATGGAGCGGAATGGGTGCCTCTCGGAGACTTGCGACGAGCCTACGCACTCCCTCCGGAGGTCGACGCCCAGGCTCGTACGGTGGTCTATTGCAAGGTAGGCGCCCGTGGCGAAGAGGCCCGCCAGCTTTTGCGCGAAAAATTCGGCTTTGCCCACGTTTCCAATTTGGAAGGCGGCATCCTCGCATGGATCGAGCAGGTTGATTCTTCCCTTCACACCTATTGAGCGACGGCTTGGCTGGGCCGGAACGGAACTTTTCCGATGAGCCTCGAGATTGCAGTAGTTGCGGGTTTCGACGGTTCCGGTGGAGCCGGCTTGACGGCGGATGGCGAGACGGCGAGTTCCCTCGGGGCGACCCCGCGTTACGTGGTCACCGCCTTGACCGCCCAGTCGGACGAGGAAGGGTTTTTCGTCGAAGCTACTTCCGAGGCCATGTTTCGGGCCCAATGGGCTGCTGCCTTTGCTGATTCCAAGCCCCAAGCGATCAAGGTAGGCATGTTGCCGAATCTTGCCATCGCCCGCGCCTTGGTCTCTGCCCTTGAAGAGTGTCCCGAAATTCCCGTGGTTTATGATCCCGTGCTGGTTGCCTCGTCCGGCCTTGCCCTGATGGAAGAGGACGCCATCGACTGGGTCCGCGACCACTTGCTGTCCAAGGTTTGCCTCGTTACGCCCAACTTGGCCGAAGCGCAGCGTTTCACGGGTCTGCCTTGCCGAGAAAGGGACGACTTCGTCCTGGCTGGTGAACGCTTGCTGTCCCTCGGCGCTCCCACCGTCCTCGTCAAGGGCGGTCATCTCTCGGGGGCTACAGCCCCCGATT
>PBLJ01000065.1 GCA_002721705.1 Opitutia bacterium | reverse complement strand
GGTGTAGGAATAGCTACCCGTCTCCTCCGGATCGTCCGGATCGATCGCCTCGAACTGACCCACCACCGTTTGGACCGGATCGTTCTCTGAGACCAAGGCGTTCGTCAGGTGCAGGTCGACAGGAGGATCGTTGCTATCGCCCGCTGCAGGAGCATCCGAAACAAGCCAAGTGGCGGTTCCGATGACGGTACCATGATTGGCGTTGAGACTGCTGTCCGCGACGTTGACCCCGTTTTCCTCGTTGAATTTCCAATAAGCGAGCAACCCAGGGGTGTTGGATGCTAAAATTGCCTCATATTCAGCGGCGATCTCTTCCTGTGAGCGAACGCTGTCCCAGATGCGAAGTTCATCGAAGGAACCATTAGCCAAGTTGCAGGCGCAAGTGTCGGGAGACTGGCGCCCGATGTTGATCTCGCTGTTGTCCACTCCGCCCAAACCAGCTTGGTGCGAACTAAGAAGTTGACCGTTCTTGTAGAACTTGACCGTGCCATCGTTGGCCACCGACACAGCGACGTGTACCCATTCGTTGATGGGAATGACACCTTGGGAGTGAATCCATCCAACGCCCACCCGGTATAAACTAATCCCTTGATTGCCACTGGTGTGGGTTTGAAAGAGAAAACGATAGTCCCCCTTGTCGATAATGGTGTTGTTCTGAGTATCGATGACGTTGATCCACGCCTCGATGGTGTAGTTCGAGACAAGGTCGAGCGTCCCGTTGTCAGGCACATTGACGTAGGTGTTGCCGTCGAAAAACAAGGCGTTGCCAGGAGTTTCTCCACTCGAGGAATTATTTTCATCGGCCTGAAGTGACCCACTTAATAAAAGGCAATTGAGCGCAAGAAAGGAGAAACGTGAAAAGAGCCCGGTCAAACCAAAGCAGCCATACCAATCCATGGCGCGAGAGAGCTTGCGCGTGAAGAAATTGCCAAAAGAAAAGAGAAAATGCATGAGCGAAAGACGCTTTTAGCCTGCTGGACAAGAGTTTCTACCGACTTCCTGCAGGAGTGGCAAGAGAACAAGAGGTTACTCGCTTGTGCGTTCGCGTGCGCAAAATTGTCATCAAGAGGTATTAGCCAAAAACCTCAAAATATAACGTTTTTTTTCAATATATTTTCCGAAGCCTTGCCATACAGACACAGAAAACACCTATGGAAAGATCTTATCCCACTGAATTTCAGTCAGTTATTAAATTTATACCTGACAATCGGAGCAGGCCCGGAAAGCGGGTAAAAATCACCCAGAGGACGCCAAGCTCGCAATCGCCTTGAGATCCAATTTTCCTGTGGGAAGCATGGGAATCTCATCCACCCTTAGAATTATCTTGGGAATCCACAAATTAGCCAAACCTTTTTCGGCCAATAGTTTAGATAGTTCATTAGGTTCAATATCAACGGTTGTCAGAAGAACCAATGCCTCTCCTTTTGACGAATCCGGACGCCCTGCCACTGCAACAGCCGGTTGATCGCCATCTTCCAAACCGAGAACTTCAGCGACAACCTCCTCCACACGTCCATGGGGAACCATTTCACCACCTACCTTGGAAAAACGCGATAAGCGGCCTTCAATCCGCAAAAAACCGTCCTCGTCGAAGGATCCCAAATCACCAGTTACGAACCAGCCATCCTCATCAAGAACCTCAGCCGTCTTTTCCGGTTCTCCCAAATAGCCCTCAAAAACGTTGGGGCCGCGAAAATGCAGGATTCCCCTTTGACTGGGAGAAAGCACTACCCCGCTGTCCGGGTCAACCACGCGAGCCATCAGTCCCGGAAGCAATTTGCCTACCGTGCCAGTCTTACGCAGCGGCGCGTTTTCCTTCCGACCAGGCAAGTTAACGCAGAGAACGGGAGAAGTCTCGGTCAAACCATATCCTTCCAAGTAAACGCAATCGGCTTCCTTCTCCCATTTTTCAGCAAAACCATCGGGCGTTTTTTCAGCGCCGGCTATGACGAACTTGATCGAGTCAAGATCACCCTCCTTGGCTCTGCGCAAATAAGGCCGAAGGAAAGTAGGAGTGCCCAATAAAGCGGTGACACCTTGTTCTCTGATTGCCTTCAAGTTGCCACGTACGTCCAAAGGAGAAGGCACGGTGACCAAGCGTACTCCCTCAATGAGGCAAAACCATAGACTGACCGTGAAGCCAAAACTGTGAAAAACAGGTAAGTTTCCCAAGAGGGTCTCTCCATGAGGAATGAGTTCCGTGCCTTTTATCTGGGCACAATTGGCCAAGACGTTGCGGTGACTAAGGATTACCCCCTTAGGCATACCGGAACTTCCGCTAGTGAAGAGAAGAGCCGCTTCCCCCTTTCCCCCTTTGCGAGGAATGCCAAGCCAAGAAGCAGCTAAACCAGTGGGGAAAAATGCCAACAAAAGGGCACGTAAAGCCAGTTGTCGTTTAGTAAACGATTTCAACTCGATCCCAACGTCGAGAATGAGATCAGTCCATGGGAAATCGGTTAAGCGTTTGCGAACTGTCTCTGCTGTTAAAATCAGGTCGATTTCAGCACGTTCAATAGATGCTTCCAAAGCATCGCGTCCAAGAGAAAAATTAAGGTTAACCGGTGATTTGCCCGCGAAAACAACAGCAAGATTGCTCACAATGGCGCCAATGCCGGGAGGTAAGACTATGCCAACGCGAGCCTTAGACGTTTCCCGGCTCAAGCGTTGCGCCAGCAAGGTGGAAAGGACTAAAATGGGACTGGCAGTACAACGATTGGGTTTGGACGCGCAATCCACCAAAACTTCTCTTTTTCTATCTGAAGCCAAAGAGCGAAAGGATTCCCATGCTAAATGACTACTCAAGATCGGGTTGTTGGAAAAACTATCGTATCCATCATCCATGATTTGATTTTTCATGATTCAAATTAGCAATTTAGTGATCCTTGAAAAGATAAGGTCACGAGAGCATTCGAAAGCTGCAAAGGGAAGCTAAAATCAAAAGAAAAGAATTTTGTAATTTTACATACTGAAGGCCGCCCAGTTACCCAACAGGATGAAATAAGTCCGTTTCCTGTTGTTTGTCATATACTTACGAAATAATTAGGCAAGATATCAAAAAATGCGCACGGCTCCGCTTGACTTTTAGTGTATTTGCATATCTAGTTCTTATTGTCACCAATGAAGGCAAGTTGCCCAGTGAACGAAAACTTAGCATTCCAATGCAATTTGTAGCAAAAGATCCAGCCTACCTCTCTGGTTTGCAACGTCACTGAGCGCATTACTTTTTTTTCAACATAGTACACATACATACCAATACCGGAACTTAGGCAGGCAAAATGAACTTACAGCAAACCCTCCTCTCGACATATCTATTAGTTGCATTAATCGGCCAAACCGCCAAGGAATCATGGGCCTCCGATCCTTTTTCACCACCCGCGGACACAGTGCAAGCACCAGACGCTGATTCCGATGGTGACGGACTCACCGATAAATACGAAATTGGTCATGGTCGCTACGCTGCAATCAAGGGTGATTTTGATTGGAACAAGGCGTTTGATGACGCCACCAAACGCGGTGGCCACATAGCCACTATAACCAGTAAAGCCGAATGGGAAGCCGTCAAAGAAGTTTTGGGAACCATTCCTCATGGGTATTACCTAGGAGCCACGGACTTGGAAACCGAAGGTGTATGGCAATGGATAACCGGAGAAACCTGGTCATTCACTATGTGGGCTCAGGGTGAACCAAACAATCTTCCTCGCTCCCTTTATGGCGATGAAGACTTCGCTCAAACTTGGACTGCCACTTCAGACGGGAACCGACTATGGAACGACATTTACGGCAAGAAGAACCCTTGGGTAAAGGGGTACATTCTTGAATTCGGCTTCTACACGGATCCCAACAAGGCGGACAGCGATGGAGACGGCGTCGGGGATGGTGTCGAGGTAAGCAATGGCACCGACCCCAACAACCCAGAGAAATTCCCTATTCCAAGAAGCAATCCTCCTGAGTTTTCTCCCGGTGAATCTCCTGTCTTCTTCAAGGAAAAAGTGGATCAACTTGAAAAAGAAGTCGAATCGCTTCAAAACGAGCTACGGAAAAGCGAACTGAAAGTGGAACAACTAACGGATCAACTCCAATCAAGGGAGGATCGCATCGCTTTTCTCGAGAAAAACCTGGAGGAAAAAGATGACCGGATTGCCAACCTCGAAAGCGAATTGATCCAGCGAAGACACTCCCAACAAAAGGCCCAGGAGGAGGCCGATACACTGGCTCAAATTGTCTCAGTGCCCTTCGTCAACGGATGGGTTTACCTACCGGAGCAAGGATGGTTGTGGACCAACGCGCAAGTTTATCCCTATGTATTTCGTTCCGAAACAAACAGTTGGTGCTATTTCGAACAAGGAACCCTGCCCCGACTCTTTTTCGATGACTCCAACCAAAAATGGGAAGCATGGGATTCCTACGAAGAACCGGCGTTCGAGAACGAATCGGAAACAGCCAAAGTCGTCTCAAAATAAGCCCCTTTCGCAATACGTCGGATCCAATTAGAGTGAGGTCGAGAAAAGAAAGGTCTCAGCAGGATGCTTGAATGACTTTCGTTTCGGACGGCCAGTTCCATCCGGCATGGGCAGTCGCAGCGCATAGTAAGGGCGGCGGGAAGAACCCGCCGCCTTTTCGCTTGCCCGAAAAGCGAGGAGGCGCTTTAATTAAACACTTGTCATGAAACGGACGAACATCGTCGAAGCAATCGATTCAATTCGAATTTCCTAGCCTGGAAACGGGTCTTTGCATTTCAGTTTCCAGGCTTTTCCCGACGATTCCAACGCGACCGAAAGGGAATAAAACGGTCGATTACGTAATTCCATTCAACACTTTCGTCCAATGACAAATTCAATTGCACCAAAAGTACTGATCTACGACACCACTTTGCGTGATGGCACCCAAGGGGAAGGGGTTTCCTTCACCGTTTCAGCCAAAATGAGAGTGGCTGAGAAACTCGATCAATTTGGTATCGATTACATAGAAGGCGGATGGCCGGGGTCAAACCCGCGAGACATGGCATTTTTCGAGAAAGCGGTGGATTTGGATCTGAAGCATGCCAAGATGGCATCGTTCGGATCGACTCGACGAGCGGGAACTTCAGTGGAGGAAGACTCTCAAATCCAGCTCCTGCTGGCTGCTAATACTCCTGTGGTCACCATCTTCGGGAAATCCTGGCTTCTTCACGTAACCGACGTCATCCGTACGACGGCTGAAGAAAATCTAGCCATGATCGAAGATTCCGTGCGCTACCTGAAGGAACAAGGCAAAGAAGTGGTTTACGATGCCGAGCATTTTTTCGACGGGTATCTGAATGACCCTGAATACGCTCTTTCGACACTGGAGGCAGCGAAACGAGGAGGCGCCGATTTCTTGGTCTTATGTGAAACCAATGGAGGTAAATTGGTTCCTCAGGTAACCGAAATCACAACTACGGTGACTCAACGATTTCCTGAAACGAGCGTTGGCGTCCATTGCCACAACGATGCGGGTGTCGGAGTTGCGGTTAGCCTTGCAGGCATAGAAGCGGGCGCGGAAATGGTACAAGGGACAATAAATGGTTATGGTGAACGGAACGGCAATGCCAACCTGACGACAATCATTCCGAACCTCACTCTGAAAATGGATAAGAACCTGCATTGCAGCGCCAACTTGAGCAGCCTGCGCGACCTATCCCTTTTCGTCGACGACGCCACCAATCTCCTGCCGGACATTCGAGCTCCCTACGTCGGTTCGGCATCCTTTGCCCACAAAGGCGGGGTGCACGCGGACGCAGCATCCAAGTCAGACCGCAGCTACGAGCATCTTGATCCCTCTCTCGTCGGAAACCGTACCCGCGTATTAGTCTCGGACATGTCGGGTCGAAGCAGTATCATGATGAAGGCCAAGGAAATGGGTGTTGAGGTCGATTCACGTTCCCCGGAAATGAAAGCCTTCCTCGAGGAATTGAAAAAACTTGAATTCAAAGGCTATGAGTACGAAGCCGCCGATGCCTCTTTCGACCTTCTGCTTCGCCGTTTCACGAAAGGCTCCCAAATCCCCTTTGAGGTACTTCGTTACCATGTCGGCATCGCAAAAGAAGGGGATGACGACGAATCAGTGTCCGAAGCCACCGTCAAACTGCGAGTAGGAGATCAAACCTACCATACTGTGGCGGAAGGCAACGGCCCCATATCCGCTTTGGATCACGCTTTACGCAAAGCATTGGAAAAGGATTTTCCATGTATTTCGGAAGTGAGGTTGATTGATTTCAGGGTACTGATTCTTGAGAGCAACTTGGGTACCGATGCAATTACACGAGTTCGGGTGGAATCAACCGACGGCCAAACGACTTGGGGCACAGTTGGAGTAAGCGACAACGTCATAGAAGCGAGCTGGGAAGCGCTCTTGGACTCAGTCGAATACAAACTTTCCTTGGAAGAAAACGCTAGTTAATCCGAGAGTCCAACCTCAACACTTCAACAACTTCCCCAAGAGGTCTCCAGATTTCGGGATCGGTGGAAACGAAGACAACCTCCGTGGGTATGCCCAAGGAGGCTGCCAAATGGGCAGGTCCACTGTCGTTTCCAATGAAGAGGGCCGCCTCATCGACGAGCAATTGGCTAAACTCTTGCAATGAATCCGGACGGACGTATCTGAGCGGCAAAGCGCCTCCATCTAATAGGAATTGCTTTTCAACTTCTGCGTCCGCTTCCCCAAAGGACACAAAAGCAACCCTTCCCTGTCCTTGAGCGAGCCAGTTCTCGATGCGATGCAGAAACCAGGATACCGGAGCGTTTTTGCATCCAGAACCGCTGCCTGGATGCACCCAAAGGGAATTTCCACGCAAGTTGCGATGACTCAGCCAAGAACGGCTAAAACACTCCTCAACCCACTGGATTCCAGCATCTTGAAAAGTTTCTTCAACAAAGTGCCGGGGACCTTGTGGCCTGGATTCCATTTTTACAATTGCTTCGATCCCAAATCTCTTGAGTTGTGATTCGAGGAAACCATCCGAGTCTTCCCAGAAAGAAAAAACAGTCGCCCCTCGAAGCTTCTCATCCAAGCCGTCACCGCCCTGTGAAAGCAATAATTCATCCGCTTCAATAAACGTAATTCTTTCTCTAAATGGACCTAATACGTCATAATATTGGCGGCGAGTTGCCACCGCAACGCGGCCTTGCATTTCGGCCAGAGAAACCAACAAGGGAACGGTCAATATGAAATCGCCGAGCCCACCTGTTCTCAAGACAACCGCATTGGTGGGAATGTCCCTGACGACCGACATTACAAGGCAGGCTGAATCAGAGATCTATTTTCTCGAGGATAAAGGTTTGAATCGCTTCCTTGGAGGCTCCGAGTGGAAAATTCACGATAGGCTTTTCCTTCAAAGCCTCGAGCGAAGGGGCCTTGGGGTCGGCTCCTACGGCTTCACGGATGACGTCGGGAAATTTAGCAGGATGGGCGGTGGCAAGGACTATACAAGGCAACAGACCATCTAGATCGCGAAAACCACAAGCAGTATGCGGATCGACAAGATAGCCATGTCGGGAGGAAATGGAACGGATGATCGAAGAGATATCTTTGTCACTCGCTCGGGAACTAGTAAAGCCATGGGTTGTGAAGTCTTCGAAATGATAGGATCCGGTTTCCGCGAACACAGCCATTACTTCGCGCACTTTTCGTGCATCGCGCCCAGTGAAGTAGTACAGGAAACGTTCGAAATTGGAAGCAACTTGGATATCCATCGAAGGGGCGCTGCTGGGTGTCACACGACCTTTTTCGTACTGTCCGGTCTGAACAAGGCGGTGAAGAACGTCGTTCTGGTTGGTGGCAATGTGAAAACCACCTATCGAGAACCCCATTTGACCAAGTAGCCAACCTGCGAAAACATTCCCGAAATTACCAGTTGGGACGACGAAAGTGGTCATGGAACGCTTCTCCTCAGGCAAGAGAAGCCATGCATAAAGATAATAAACGCTTTGAGCGAGAATTCGAGCAAGGTTTATGGAATTGACGGCGGAAAGCCCAACCTGCTGTGAGAAAGCCTTGTCCGCGAAGGTTTCCTTGAGAGCTAATTGAGCGTCGTCGAAAGTACCTTGGATAGCCAAAGGAAAGACGTTTCCGGCGCCGGAGCAGGTCATTTGACGTTCCTGCAGAAAGGAAATACGCCCTTCCGGGTATAGGATGAAGATATTTACGCCTTCCTTGCCGAGTAGCCCCTGAATGGCCGCGGCCCCGGTATCGCCGGAAGTGGCTCCAAGAACCACGATGGGTTTACCGGTTCGTCGGATTTGCTCCTCATATAAATTCCCCAGCAATTGCAGGGCAAAATCCTTAAAGGCCAAAGTTGGACCATGAAAAAGTTCCAAGAGGTACAAATCCTCGTCCAGTTGTTGCAAAGGAGCCACTCCGGGATGGGTGAATGATTGATAGGAACGCTGAACGATTTGAGCCAAGGTTTCATCGGGCAAGTCAGTGGCGAACTCCTTCAGGAAAGAGTAACAGAGATCTGGGTAGGGCAGGCCTTCCCATTCAGAAACCTTGCCAGATAAATCCGGTAAAGCTTCTGGAAGATAAAGTCCTCCGTCCGGGGCTAATCCCAAGGCAACGGCTTCGGTGAAACCGACCGGGGGAGATTCTCCTCTCGTGCTGACGTACTGCATGGAAACACCCTTCCTTCAAGGGCGCGTTAAGAAATGGTGGACGGTTAGCCTTTTGACTTGGATCGAGAGGCTCGGGCAGTCGCTTTTTTTCTCGATCGAGTCTTTTTCTCCAAGCCAAATGCAGCATGGGCAACACGCGTGGCTTCGTCCCCATCCTCATGATTCACGGCCACCGAAATCTTGATCTCGGAAGTGCTGATCATAAGCATATTTATACCAGCTTCGGCCAAAGCGTCGAAAAAACAAGACGCCACACCCGAATGGGAACGCATGCCCACACCGACCACGGAAACTTTGGCGATCTTGTTGGAGCGTCCCACTGTGGCGCCGGTGCGACCAACCGCTTCACGCATAGCTTTTTCAGCTCGATAGGCATCCTCCGAAGGAACGGAAAAGGTGAGGTTGGCTTTACCGGCGCGACCCACGTTCTGGACGATCAAGTCGACCACCACGCCAATTTCAGCCATTGCCTTGAAAACGGCGGCGGCGGCCCCGGGACGGTCAGGCAATTCCTGAACGCTGATGCGAACCTGATTCTTGTCAATGGCCACGCCGCTCACGGAAACGGCTTCAAGAGAGGAGGCTGATTTCTTCACGATAGTACCTGGCTTGGAGTTGAAACTGGATCGTACCTCAAAGGCAACTTCATGTTTTTGGGCAAAGCCAACGGCTCGCGTTTGCATGACCTTGGAGCCACTGCTCGCTAATTCGAGCATTTCTTCATAACTGAGTTCGGAAAGCTTGTGAGCATTGGGCACAATACGAGGATCGGCCGTGTAAACACCTTCGACGTCGGTGAAGATCTGGCAACGATGGGCTTTCAAAGCCCCCGCCACCGCAATGGCGGAGAGATCGGAACCTCCTCGACCAAAGGTCGTGATTTCACCGAATTCGCTTAATCCTTGAAACCCAGCCACAACCACTACCTTACCCTGGCGAAGGTAGCGACGGGCATCGGAGCCTCCCATTTCGCGGATGCGAGCCCTCGTGTGTTCGTTGTCGGTACGAATGCCAAAGCGAGGCCCCGTCAAGGAAACCGCTGGAACCCCTATGGATTGCAAGGTCATGGAAAGCAAAGCGATGGTCTCTTGTTCGCCAGTAGACATCAAAACGTCCATTTCACGGGGATCCGGAGATTTGGTAATGGCAGCAGCTCTGGAAATGAGATTATTCGTGACACCAGCTCGAGCGGAAACCACAGCGACTACTTGATGTCCTTGTTTAACGGTACGCTTGATGCGTCGAGCAACCTTTTTGATGCGATCGACGTCGGCCACGGAAGTGCCTCCGAATTTCTGTACGAGCAAACTCACTTTGAATGGTTGTTGGGGTCGAACATGCGCAGCAGAACCGGCTTGTCCAGCACACCCGACAAACTCTCCAAGGCATCGATAGCCATGGAGATGGAATGTTCATTCGTGGCATGGGTGGTGAGAATGATCGAGGCAGCGGATCTCTCTGGGATCCCTGACTGCAAGACGGTGGCTATACTGACTCCCTGATCAGCCAAGGTATCGGCAACTCGGGCCAACTGACCGGGTTTGTCTTCTACCGTGAGGCGCAAATAAAAGGAGCCCTCCACTTCGCTTGGAGAAGCTAGGCGGCAAACGCCCTCGTGGGTATGGAGCAACTTTGGAGGAGGTTTGTCACCGCGGATTACCTTGACGGCGTCGACAACGTCGCTGATGACCGAACTGGCGGTGGGGTCCTGCCCTGCTCCTCTGCCCGTGAGTACGGTGGTACCCAGCACGTCTCCCGTCACGCTAATCCCATTGTAAACACCATCCGTGCGAGCGATCACCTCACTCATGGGAACCAAGGCGGGGTAAACGCCCAAAGCCACTCCATTGGTCTCGAAATCACGACGAATGACAGCAATCAGCTTCACCTTGCAGTTCAATTTGCCCGCAGCTTGAAGGTCTTCGGTCGAGATGCGACGAATGCCTTCTATGGGGAACCCTCCTTCCGGAGCCCATATTCCATGAGCCAAATAAGCAAGAATCACCGCTTTGTGAGCAGCATCGAAACCATCGAGATCCAGAGCCTCGTCCGCCTCCACGTAACCTAACTCCGTGGCCGCAGCCAGCACTTCATCGAAAGGCGCCCCCTCTTTTTCCATTCGGGTCAGGATATAATTGGAAGTGCCGTTGAGAATACCATAGATCAATTTGAAATCGTTTGCGACCAAGCTTTCACGGATGGCCTTGATAATGGGTATGCCTCCCGCCACGCTAGCCTCGAAGCCATAATGTACCTTGGAAGTTTCGGCGGCCTGAAAGATTTCAGCTCCATGTTCACAAATGAGAGCCTTGTTGGCCGTAACGACATGCTTTCCTTTTGCTATGGCGGCCAAGGTAAGTTCTCGAGCGGGATTAATGCCGCCCATCAATTCGCAAACCAAGTCGATTTCAGGATCATCTACGATTTCCCAAGAGTCCGTGGTAAGTTTCTCTGAAGGGATCGAGAGGTCACGAGTCTTCTTCAAATCTCGCACCGATGCCTTGGCTAACTCAATGCGAACTCCCAGTAATTTCTCCAAGCCAGCCTCGCCTTGGGTCAAATGCTTCCAAGCACCCTGCCCCACCACGCCGAAACCCAGCAAGCCTACCTTTACGACTTTTTCACTCATTGGATTGATTCAAGGTACTGGACTCCTTTTTCTTTTTTTTCTTTTTTTCGCCGGAAAATTTATTCTCTTCCCCAGTCAGCAAACGGGCAACGTTCTCATGGTGTCGGATTAAAATCCAAACCCCAATCGCCGCCGCAAAACCTACCTTGAGATAAGGGTGTTCGTATGCTTCGAAGACGAACCACTCGCAAAACAAAACCGTAATGGGCAAACTGGCGCCAAAGCCGATCGAAGCCAAGGACACGTAGCGAAGCCACAAAAACAAAACCAACCAAACCAACAAGCCAACAGCCAAGGCTTCCGGAAACACGACGAGTAAGGCGCCCATGGTAGTGGCCACTCCCTTGCCTCCGCGAAACCGTGAATAGACCGGAAAACTGTGCCCCAATACGGACGCTACCATTCCACACATCGCTAGAAAAATGGGGTCCTCGGGAGGTATGACGAAAAATTCGAAGCGAAACCACCAAGTCGCAAAAAGACCCTTGAGGAAATCGAGAAAGAACACCAAGAGGCCAAAACCTTTTCCGACGTGCCGCGTAACGTTGGTGGCACCGGGATTGCCGCTTCCAACCTCGTAGACGTCCACACCGCGTCGTTTGGCTAAAATAACGGCAAAGGGAATCGAGCCTACTAGGTAACCGACGAGTGAGACCGCTATGACGTCGAGATTGAACACGATCAGTTCCGTGTTGGGATCAATTAAAAGTAGAGCGATTCATGCAAAGCGAACCACTTTCGCCCTGTAGATATCAGGTTCCGCCTGCAATTCAGCCAAGACGTCGGCAGAAGGTTCCTCGTCCAATTCGCAAATGGTCAATGCCCAATCCGGTTCGCCTTCGGCTCGTCGACTGAGCGACATATTGGCAATATTCACCTGTGCTTTGCCAAGAATCATTCCCAGTTTACCTACCAAACCGGGCTTGTCCACGTTGCGCAAAACCAGCAAGGCGCCTTCCGGGTTCGCCTCAATGGACTCTCCGTCCACCTGCACGATGCGAGGAGTACGAGCCGTGCCAATCAAGGTGCCTGCAACCTTGGACTGCTTGCCTTCCGTGGATGCTTCCACCTCGATCAATTCACTATAGTCGGCCTCGGAGGTAGATTGGGTAGAGGTCACCTCGATTCCCAAACCTTTCATTTTGCTACTCGCATTGACGTCGTTCACCTCGCCCCCGGTAATGCCCTTGAGAAACCCCAGTTGCACGGCGCGAGTGAGAGGCATGGTATCCAAATCGATGATTTTGCCTCGATAGGTGATTTGCAGGGCATCGACTCCAGAAGGGCCCAGTTGCTGGATGAAAGCTCCCAAGCGAATGGCCAATTCGAGATAAGGGCGCAAAGCATCCAAATCCTTGGGGTCCACGGAAGAAGCATTAATCGCATTACGGATACGACCCGATTCAAGCACGTCTAGAATTGCCTCGGCAATCTCCAGGCCGACGTTTTCCTGAGCTTCCTTGGTTGATGCCCCTAGGTGTGGAGTCAAATTCAAGTTTTTGGTTTTCCGCAAAGGATGATCCTCGGGAAGAGGTTCCTTTTCATAGACGTCCAACCCGGCCGCCGCCACCTTGCCCGATTCCAAGGCCTCCCGCAAATCTTCCTCGTTGATGATGCCTCCGCGAGCGCAATTGAAAAGACGTACGCCATCTTTCATCTTGGCCAAGGCGTCGGCGTTCACAATCCCCTTCGTTTGGTCCGTGAGAGGCATATGAACGGTGACGTAATCGGCTCGCGCATAGGCATCTTCCAAATCGATTTTCTCAATATCCAGTTCACGAGCTCGGGCTTCGGTAAGGTAAGGATCATAGGCGATCACTTCCATGTCGAAAGCCTTGGCCCGCTTGGCCACTTCCGCACCGATGCGCCCCAAGCCCAAGATCGCCAACGTCTTGCCGCGCAACTCGGAACCAAGAAGCTGTTTGCGATCCCAACGCCCGTCGCGCATGGAAACGGCGGCCTGCGAAATGGGTCGAGCTCCGCAAAGCATGTGGGTAAAGGTGAGTTCGGCAGTGGCAATGGTATTGCCACTAGGCGTGTTCATCACGATCACGCCGGCCTCCGTGGCCGCTTCCACGTCTATATTGTCGACTCCCACTCCGGCTCGGCCAATGACCCGCAGGTTTTTGGCCACCTCGATGACTTCCGCATTCACTGCGGTTTCACTCCGGACCACAATGGCAACGGCGTCTACCGCCAATTCGAGGATTTTCTCTGGAGAAGATCCGTATGCCTCCACGATCTCAAATTCTTCGGACGCGCGCAAGCGCTCAACTCCGACTTGCGAAATGGGGTCTGCCACCAAAATTTTCATCATCGTACAAAAGGGGTAAACTATAGAGATTCAGCCTCAAAAGGCAACGATGGAAAGATTTGGGAACTCAAAGGGAATTCAGCCCTCAGGGCGCTTCCAGTCTTTACCATCTTCCATTCACTCCTCATACTTAGGGCCAAATGCTGGAATCTCTAACTGATCGCATGGGCAAAGCGCTCCGCAATTTGCGGGGCGTAGGCAAGCTCTCGGAACGCAACGTCGAGGAAGCCCTCAAGGAAGTTCGGTCGGCTTTATTGTCCGCCGACGTCCATTTCAAGGTGGTACGTGAATTCATCGATGAGGTAAAGGTCGCCTGTCTCGGACAGGATGTTATCAAATCGGTGTCGCCGGGCCAGCAGATCATCAAGATCATACACGACGCTCTAGTCGAACTTCTTGGTGAAGGCGCAGCCGCCATCCATGATGCAAAGCCTCTCCGAGTGGTGCTCGCGGGTCTCCAGGGCGCGGGTAAAACCACGACCGCCGCCAAGCTGGCCAAGCGAATGGCCAAGGAAGGCCGCAAGCCTTTCCTGGTGGCCTGCGACGTCTATCGCCCCGCCGCCATCGACCAATTGGAGACCCTTGCCAAGGAAGCCGGTTTCCCCATCCACTTGGACCGTCAATCACAAGACGTCCCCGCAATTGCCCGGGCGGGATGGGAAAAATCGAAGGAAGCGGGTGCCGACCTGGTTATTTTTGATACTGCGGGTCGTCTCCAGATAGACGACGACCTGGTTAAGGAACTCCAACTCCTGAAAAAGGAAATCGAGCCACACGAAATCCTGCTGGTGGCGGACTCCGCGCTTGGCCAGGAAGCGGTCAACGTCGCAAAAAGTTTCCATGAAGCCCTCTCCCTCTCCGGCCTTGTGCTGACCAAGGTCGACGGAGATGCTCGAGGGGGAGCCGCCTTGTCGATGAAAAAGGTGACGGGTTTGCCCATCAAGTTCATGGGCACGGGGGAGAAGATCGATGATTTCGATCTTTTTCATCCCGACCGTGTCGCCTCCCGTATCCTTGGCATGGGCGACGTCGTGTCCCTGGTTGAGAAAGCGCAGGACACCATTGATCAGGAGGAAGCCGCTCGAATGGCCGAGAAAATGGCCAAGGCGGAATTCGATTTCGAGGACTTTCTTTCTCAGATCAGGCAAATGAAGAAACTCGGGTCGGTCGGATCGATCGCCAAGATGCTGCCCGGGATGGGAAACTTGTCCATGGGTGATGAACAAGACGAGCAAATCTCACGCCATGAAGCCATCATCCTTTCCATGACACCGGCGGAAAGAAAGCTTCCTCGTCTGCTCAATGGAGGATCCAGGCGCGTTCGCCTTGCAGAAGGCGCCGGTGTGAAAATTCGCGACGTGAACGCCCTCCTCAAGCAATTCTCTCAAATGCAAAAGATGATGAAGAAAATGCGTGGGGGTAAAATGCGTAAAATGCTAGGCGCCATGGGCGGAGGCGGAGGCATGCCAGACCTCGAGGGCATGGACCAAAAGGAATTGGCCAAGCTGGCCAAGCAACTCAAATAGCCTGTAAGCGGGAGAAGAAATCTCTCACTTTATCGGGATCCTTGATACCGGGAGAAGACTCGAGCCCGCTGTTGGCATCCAGTATCTCGGCCTGACTCGAGGACAAAGCCTCTAATACGTTGTTGGGAGAAAGCCCTCCGGCCAAAACCCATGTCTTGCTCGGCCAACGGTTTTTCCAGCTCGCGAAACCCACCCAATCGGCATTTTGGCCGGTCCCTCCGTACTGGTCGCGCGAAAAGGCATCGATAAGGAAAGTGTCGGCAAGTTCCAAAAGTTCCTCGGGGAATGAACCTTCCGCTGATAATTTCGGGGCAAGCCAGAGGTTTTCCCTGCCAACGGCTTGCGACCATGAGATAATGCGGTTTCTGGAAAGACTTTCCGGAAAATGTAACTGGAAGAAGGAAAAGCCCTCTAGCTTCCAGCAAGCAAGTTCTTCGGGATCGGGATCAACGGCGACGGCAACTCTTTTTGCCGAAGGAACCTTCGCGTCGTCAAGCAATAGCCGAGCTTTCTCGAGAGTGACGAAACGAGGAGATTGATCATAAAAAATCGATCCAATGAAATCGGATCCCTCCTCCAGGGCGACCCGAGCAATCTCGGATTGAGTCACTCCGCAAATCTTTACTTTCGGAAAACTCATTCAGAAAGGTTGGCAAAGTGTTGGGACAAGACTTCGACCACAGCGGGTAAATTCGCATGGGAAGCTTCCAAGTGTACCTCCAGGTCATTTTGTTTCAAAGTACGCGAAGTAGCCGGTCCAATGCTGCAGTGAATAGGTTTGTGAGCCTCTTTTTCGAGAGCGAGATCGTCCTGCTGCTCGACGAAGGATTCCACGGCGGAGGAACTGGCGAAGACAATGGCGTCGGCTCCTTCTCGGCAAAATCGCTCCGCCTCCTTGGAACCTTTCAAGTGATTGAATCCAGTGGCATAAACTTGCATGGCGTCGACGATTGCATGACCGATGCCCTCCAGCATTTCCACCAAAACGTCGCGGTTGCGGTTCCCAGTCACCACGAGAACGTTGGCATTCTCCAGGCTTTCCGACTCGATCAAGGCTTGGGCCAAGTTTTCGGCCGTCGCCTTCTTTGGCACTAAGTCGACTTGCAAGTGATGACGATTCAGTTCCTCGGCGGTCGCTTTGCCCACGCAGGCGATGCGAGCGGGACCCAAGCAACGCAAATCCTGGAAGCCTCGAAAAAACAGGGTCAAAAATTCCCTCACTCCGTTGATGCTCGTGAAAACAATCCATTCGTAGGTACCAAGGCCGGCAAAAACTTCACTGGCTATCTCCTTGTTGACTTCCGGAACGACGTTCAAAAGCGGCAACTCCACGATCTCCGCTCCGACTTGTTCCAACAAGGCCTTGAGTTCGGCGGATTGGGCTCGAGCCCGAGTCACGGCAATTTTCTTACCGAAAAGAGGACGTGAGGAAAACCAGTCTCTTTCGGAAGCCAAGCCTACGACGGCTCCCACGAACACGATAGCCGGCGCAACCAATCCCGCTTCGTTCACTTGGGCAAGAAGAGAACCCAGGGTGGAGACGACTTTTCGCTGCCGCTCCAGAGTACCTTGAGAAACGACGGCAGCGGGTGTGTCTGGACACATACCCCCTTTTTCCAATTCTTTCAGGATACTCTCCAGCTTACCTATTCCCATGTAGATGCAGAGAGTCCCACCGGTAGTGGCAAACTTCTGGAAATCCACTCGCAAGGCCTCCTTTGCAACGTCCTCGTGTCCAGTCAGAAAGGAAACGGAAGAACCATGCTCGCGATGAGTCAATGGGATCTCGGCGTAAGCGGCGCAAGCCAAGGCCGCGGTTACGCCCGGGACGATTTCGTATGGTATGCCGGACTCTCGAAGGATCGTCATTTCCTCTCCACCGCGACCAAACACGAAAGGATCTCCTCCCTTCAACCGTACCACGCGCTTACCCGCCCGCGCCTCCTTGACGAGTATTGCGGCGATCTCCTCCTGCGGCATCGCATGGCGTCCCGGCGCCTTGCCGACGTCGATCAATTCGCAGTCGGAGCCAGCGCGTTCAAGCAAGGAGGAATTAACGAGGTTGTCGAAAAGAAGAACTTCGCATGAAGCGACCAATTCGCAGGCTCGAACCGTAACCAACCCCAGGTCACCGGGACCAGCGCCTACTAAATGAACCTTGCCGGTTTCAGTCATGGCTCGAGCAAGGCGTCCATGGTCGCATTGATTGATTCCTTCATGGACAGGCCGTTCAAGTCAATCGAGCGCATGCCATGCTTCTCGTGATAGACCAATAATTCATTGCCTCGGCAATGAACCCCCATCGCGACGTGACATCCACCTCCCATTTTCTCCAAAACGGCTCTTTCCAAGGAAACCCGTTGGTTGGTGTCAAGGTCACAGGCCGGCACAAACCTTTCGACATCCTCGATCCTGCACTGCAGTGCGATGGCGGCCTGTCCGGCCGCGGGTACGTTTTGTTCCAAAGGCAGAAACTCGAAACGAAGACCGGGAAAGTCGGTGATCGCAAGACGTTTTAAGCCGGCCGCGGCCAGAATCGTGGCATCGGCCTCCTTGAGCTCGGCGATCCGCAAGAGCCGTGTCTCGACGTTCCCTCGCAGCTCCACCCATTTGGCATCCGGGAAACGTTCGCGCAATTGAGCCTTCCGACGAGGACTGCCCGTGGCAAGGATACCGGGAGTCTCCACTTCACTCCTCATCACCAAAACGTCGCACGGGTCTTCCCGCTCGAGAAAACCGGCAAGGGCAAGCCCCTCAGGCATCTCGGTAGGCAAGTCCTTGGCGCTGTGAACCGCTACGTCCGCTCGCTTCTCCAATAATGCTTGTTCCAACTCCTTCGTGAAAAGCCCCTTGCCGCCACGTTCTTGCAAAGACCAAGCCGCTTGCTTGTCTCCAGTGGTGGTCATTGGAGAAAGATTGACCTCGACTTTCAAGTGGGCGGTCAAGGACTCCGCAGCCGTTTCGGCCTGGCGCAAGGCCAAAGGGCTCTTGCGGGTGGCGATTACTATGCTGCTGGAGTCCACGGACATTCTCCCAAAAAGACGACGCGGGAAAGGCTAACCTTTCCCGCGCCGTTGGAAAAGAGTAGAATATCAAGAATCAACCGTATGCCGCTTGGGCTCCCTTGATGTTTTTCTTTGGAATCCAAGGCATCAGGCTACGAAGCCTGCCACCGCATACCTCGATCGGATGCTTTTCTCCCTTTTCGAGGAGCGCATTGTAGTTCTTGAGTCCATCTTGGTATTCCTTGACCCACTCCTTGGCGAACTTGCCGCTCTGGATTTCCTTGAGAATGGCTTTCATAGAGCGCTTGACGTTCGCGTTGATGACGCGCGGCCCTCGCGTGATGTCGCCGTACTTGGCAGTTTCCGAGATGGAAAACCTCATGCCGGCTATGCCCGACTCGATCATCAAGTCCACGATGAGTTTCAATTCGTGAAGACATTCGAAATAAGCCATCTCGGGAGCGTAACCAGCCTCGACCAAAGTCTCGAACCCGGCTTCCACAAGAGCAGAGGCTCCACCGCACAGCACGGCTTGCTCGCCGAAAAGGTCGGTTTCGGTCTCTTCCTTGAAAGTGGTTTGCAGGATACCGGCGCGTCCCGCCCCGATACCGGCGGCCCAAGCAAGGGCGACTTTCTTGGAATCCTTGCTCGATCCCTTGTTTATGGCGATGAGAGAAGGCACGCCCTTGCCTTCCTTGTACTGGGAACGAACCACGTGGCCTGGGCCCTTGGGAGCCACCATGATGACACTGACTCCACGGGGTGGCTGAATGAGCCCGAAATGAATGGCGAAACCATGAGTGAACAAAAGGGTTTTGCCTTTGGACAGGTTAGGCTTGATTTCCGATTCATAGACCTCCGCTTGCTTCATGTCGGGCACACCGATCATGATGACGTCGGCGCGGCGCGTGGCTTCTGCCACGTCGACCACCTCGAATCCATGTTTCTTGGCGACCCTGATGGATTTGCTACCCTTGTAGAGCCCTACCAGCACTTTACAGCCACTCTCCTTCAAGTTAAGAGCATGAGCGTGGCCTTGGGAACCATAGCCGATCACGGCGAGCGTTTTCTTTCTGAGAGGCGTTACTTTAGCCTCTTTTTGGGTATAGACTTTTGCAGGCATTGTCTTGTTTTTTTATGATTTAAACTAGCTAAGGAAAGCAACTGTTCGCGGCTCAGGAGCGACGGGAAAGAGCTACCGTGCCGGTGCGAGCCATCTCGGTAACGCCGAAAGGTTCGATCAATTCCAGAAAGGCCTTCACCTTGTTCTCGTTCCCGGTAACCTCTATGATCATTGAATCGGCGGATACGTTGACGATCTTGGATCGGAAAATGTCACATATGTGAGTAACCTCTATGCGATTTTCCGAATTCGCGGCGACTTTAAGCAAAATGAGTTCTCTGCCCACCGCCTCGGTTCCCACGTAAGTCTTGATGTCAATGACGTCGATGAGTTTATGCAGTTGCTTGACGCACTGCTCGAGCGCCTTGTCGTCACCATTCAGGGTTGTGGTGATGCGAGAACGCGACGGATCCACCGTGGGGCCGACGTTCAAGGTATCGATATTGAATCCACGCCCGCTGAACATGCCGGCTATGCGAGCCAACACACCGAATTTGTTTTCAACTAAAACGGAAATGACGTGTTTCATGTGGAATTGTTGGAAATCTGGTGGACGGCACAGGACTCGAACCTGTGACCTACTGGGTGTAAACCAGTCGCTCTAACCAACTGAGCTAGCCGTCCTCTGCGTCTTGGTGAGTCCTCGACGCAAAAGTAAGAGCATAGACTCACGTCGTTATGAGACAAGCGCTATTTGGTCTCGACGGTAATCTTACGTGGCCCCAGACGAATGGTGGGGTAACGCGACTTGTCGACTTTTCGGGGATCCGGAGCCGAGTTAAACATAGAAGAAGGAGCGGGCGACGCCTTCTTGGTGGAAGATTGAATCTTGCCCGTAGAACGAGCGTCGGAAGATCCTCTCGACACTCCGGTAGTAACCTTTCGCGGGCCGAACCAAAAACGCGAAGGCGCCTGTGAGTTGGATTTCGGCAAAGGGGAACGTTTTCCTTGGAGGTTAGCAGGGACAATCGGTTTTGGTTGCGGGGCGGACGGTGTTTGCGAACCGGCTCGCTGGATGGGGAATCCCGGCTTGGTGGAGCGGCCTCGACGAAATTGGTAGCGGTTGACGTCGGCCATGGACAGGTTGTTCACCTTGTTCATCCAGTCATCGATCCTCTTGTCCAGAGAATCGTGAAACTGGTCCCGGAACTCCTTGGCCACGGAAGTGGTACTACTCAGTTGAGCGGGATCATCGATGGCGCGCTTGTCGTTGGCGCCGGCACGAGCCGAGCCGTAGGCCAACGGAAAGTTCAAGGTGTTAGTAGGCAATTCCTTCTTTTGCAGGATGGTGACTTTGTTGGTTGGAAACCTCTTTCCGCCAAAAGGAGAATAATGGAAAGGTATCTCGCTGACATGGAGGCGTTTCCCGGAAATGCGAGCATTCAAATTGCCCCCGAAAACTCTAGTCCCGCCTTCGTAACGCTTGAGTTGAGAACCCAGTCGCTTGGTGAAATCACGGTTTTTCACCTGAGTGAAACCTTGGCTTGCGAAAGCAAGAAAAAGCATGGATAAGGCAAGACGAAGCAACGACATGGTTAAAATGGGTAAAAACATACAAAGGAAAACTGGCTTTTGTGACAATGAAAACTTTTTCCGCTTTCCTTCAACGCCTAAGCAAGGCATGAGAGGTGTAAAGGAAGCAAACGCTTGAAGACTTACCTTGATCTACTTGAAAACCTCCTGCAAGAGGGGACTTATCGCGACGACCGAACGGGTACCGGCACTTATTCCGTGTTCGGTGCTCAAGTGAGGTATTCCCTCGAAAATCAATTTCCCCTGTTGACCACGAAGAAACTGCACCTTCGTTCCATTATCCACGAACTTCTCTGGTTCCTGCAAGGAGAGACCAACGTAAAGTACTTGAATGACCACAAAGTCTCCATTTGGGACGAGTGGGCCGACGAAAAAGGTGACTTGGGCCGAGTGTACGGAGCCCAATGGACCGATTGGCGAAAACCGGACGGGGGCACCGTAAATCAAATCGACGAAGTGATCGAGGCCATAAGGAACAACCCCGACAGCCGGCGACACATCGTTTGCGCCTGGAACCCAGGTGAACTGCACCTCATGGCTCTACCACCTTGCCATGCTCTCTTCCAATTCTACGTGGCGAACGAAGAGCTCAGTTGCCAACTGTACCAGCGAAGCGCCGACGTATTTCTGGGCGTGCCCTTCAACGTGGCGTCCTATGCCTTGTTAACCATGATGGTGGCCAAGATTTGTAACCTCCGGCCCAAGGAATTCGTGCACACTTTCGGGGACCTGCATCTCTACGCCAACCACCTCGAGCAAGCCAAACTCCAGTTGAGTCGCGAACCAAGGACTCCTCCTCGCATGCTGATTCACGGCGAGCAAACGGAGATCCATGGTTTTCGCTTCGAGGACTTCGAGTTGGTCGACTATGATCCCCACCCCGCCATCAAGGCTCCGATCGCGGTGTAATGAATCCGCCGCCCCTGAAAGCCATCGCTGCAGTCTCCCTCGATCGCGTGATTGGCAAGGACGGTGACTTGCCGTGGCGTTTGCCGGAGGACCTGAAATGGTTCAAGAAAATCACCACGGGACAAGGCGTCTTGATGGGTCGCAAGACTTGGGAGTCCCTTGGACGCCCCCTCCCCAACAGGCGCAACCTCGTACTCAGTCGCTCCATGAAACCAAGCGAAGGAATGGAGGTAATTCGTTCGTTCGACGCACTGGATGACCTAGCCCTCAAAAGCGATCTTTTCGTGATTGGCGGTGGAGAAATCTACCGACAATTGCTACCCGACTGCTCGGAGCTCTATCTAACCACCGTGCTTCGCGAAGTACCTGACGGCGATGCCTTTTTTCCCGACCATGAACACTTGTTCGAACCCGTCGAGACCTTGGCTGAAACGGAAGATTTCGTCCTTAAAAAGTGGGTTCGAAAACCGTAAACCGCCACCTGTGGTTTGTAATCGTAACGGAAGTGAGAAAAGACGGGTTTTCGATCGCGGTCTTGCAACAAAGGGTACGTCGAAAAAGGGAAAGCCAAGTTCAGTAATAAGGTCGTAGGAGTAGGTAAACGATTGGCCCAGTTATTGCCACGTAGAGCCAAACGGGAAAAACCTTCTTCGCCATCTTTCGATGTTTTTCGAACTGATTAGTGAATCCGTAGACAAAGGTAAGGAGAATGAAAGGCAGGCTAATTGCCGCTAAGACAATGTGTGAAAGCAAGACAGCCAAGTACAACACGCGCATTCCACCCACTGCTTCCCTCTCTGCATCATTCAAGGATCCATCACCGTCAAGGTCTCCGTAATGCGTCTCGGCAGTGGTAAAGTGATAGGCTACGTAGGACAGGAGAAAAAGGAGAGAACAAGTCATCGCCAGATATATCCATCTTTGATGGCTCTTCACTTTCCCGCCTTTGATGGAAAAAACCGCCATCAGCAAAGCAAAAGCCGCTCCTGAGTTCAAAAGGGCGTGCAAAGGGGGAAGGAAATGCAAGCTCACGCCCTCGGGCAGATCAATCTTCACTTGGCGCATGATTGCCACCAGTAAAAGAATCGCTGCGGATATGACCCACACAACGACGATCAATTTCTTGGCCAGCGACGTGCGTGCGTCACGATCACGATAAGTTTCAAGCTCAATCATAATGACAAAAGCAAACGTTGCGCGGAAGGTTTCTTCCTCGCTTATAAATGAACCAAAAGAGAAAGGCCCCCACGGCGGCGGAGCTGAGGCCGAGAATAACCCTGACGGCAAAAGGATGGTCGCATTCGTCAGAAAGAGATAAAATGCTTTCTTCGCTCATTTTTCAATGAATGATCATTCCTCTGTGAGAATTTTTCGTATGCGGGCAAGCGTGTTTTCAACCGACCAAGCAGGTCCGAGAATTTCCGTGATGATTCGACGTTCGTCGTCCACCACCACGATGCGGAACGTGTGATCCAAAACGAGCTTCGGATCTTTGCGGGTGGCGATTCCCATCCTTTGGCGCAGGTCTTCCATCACCTGCTTGGGCCCTGTGCCCAAGCGAAATTTTTTCCCATCCAAGCGATAGGCGTTGGCGTAGTCCTTGAGGATGCCGGGAGCGTCGTGCTCAGGATCAAAAGTGAGGGAAAGCGCTTGCAAGTTGGGCAAGTCGAATTCGGGAGCCTTCTTGAGGGTGAGCTTGAGGCGCTGAGTGGCCGCCTGGCACATGGCGGGATTGGAGCAACGGGTGAAGAAAAAGTTCACCAAGGTCGTCTTGCCGGCGAAAAAAGAAGCATCGAGCAACTCTCCTTCTTGATCGATGACCGCGAATTCCGGCAAGATCGATCCCACGGGAAGGGCGAGATCCTTTGCCTTTGCCTGAACCTCGCTTCGCAAGGCGGCGTTGGTTTGCTTCAAGCGACTCTGCAGGCCCGGGTCATCGGGCCATATCCGTTTGGCTTGG
The DNA here is from genome assembly GCA_002721705.1 of Opitutia bacterium. Lineage (GTDB taxonomy): Bacteria > Verrucomicrobiota > Verrucomicrobiia > Opitutales > Seribacteraceae > UBA2993. The sequence continues at coordinate 8,618 of PBLJ01000065.1, read as the reverse complement.
AAAAGGCCTTTCGACAGGGCAACCAATTCCGCCCGACAAACGTCTCCGGCTTTCAAGTACGCTGCGTCACCACGCGGAAGAAGAAGATCTATGACTTCAAGACTGTCCCTAACGGAAACCTTCGCGGAGGAACCCAAAGCCAGCAACTTGGCCTTGGCGGTTTGGGCATCACGAGGCATTGCGAGAATGCGAAACCTGACTTCCTTGGGCTCGAGATGAAGTGATGACTGGCGAGCCGGTTGCTGGGCAAAACCCAAAAAAACGAACTGCAAAGCAATCAAAGGGATTGCCCAAGATTGTTGGCGAGAAAAGATCACTGGTTTAACGAGCAAAGGAAACCGAGCCGGAAGGGCAATAATTTCCGACAGCATTCAACGCCATTACTCTTGCTATCTTACGGGAAGGAAATTACTTAGTTGTCATTCCGATTCAAGTAAACCCCTGAAAGCAGAACGATGCGAACCTCAGCAAGCAAAAGCATGGCGACCAAAGCCGAAGCTCCCAGCTTGCTTGAAAATGCTCCGGGGATCATTCCGGCCATGCTGGAATTGACCAAGCCTCGTCTCAGCATGATGGCCACCTTCTCGGCCATGCTCGGTTACCTCGCCTACCAACCAACCCCTCCGGGATATTCGATTTTCCTCTTTTTGTTACTTGGTACCGCCTTGGCGGCGGGAGGGGCAGCCGCTCTCAATCAATGGCTGGAACGACAGGAAGACTCTCGCATGGAGCGTACCTTGGAGAGACCTTTGCCCAGTGGGACCATTCATCCCAAGATGGCCTTCTGGTTTGGCTTGATCCTTTCTTTTTGTGGATTAACCTGCCTTTTGCTGGGCGTCAACGCACTCGCCAGCGGCTTGACCGCCGCCACCTTGCTCGTCTATCTCTTGCTCTACACCCCACTGAAGAAACGTACGCCCCTTGCAACGGAAATAGGGGCTGTTTCAGGTGCCTTGCCACCATTGATGGGATGGGCGGCCGCGGTGGCGGCGACCCCGACCGACGACGGCTCATTGGCTTTTGGATGGTTGCTGTTCGGTATCCTGTTCGCTTGGCAAATGCCTCACTTCATGGCCATTTCATGGACCTATCGAGATGATTACGGGAAAGCCGGCTTCATCATGCTTTCCCACGAAGAAGAAGGTTTCATGAAAGTAGCCAGGAAAAGTTTGGTGTACGCCTTCCTGCTCGGAGTTTTGGCCATCATGCCTGTTTTTTATGACTTCGGCGGAGGACCCAGTGGCATTCCCTACTTGTGCGTCGCCTTGGTGCTGAGCTTCGGTCTTTTCCTGTCGGCCCTCCGATTCAAGCAGGCCAATGACAAGGATGGAGCCGCTCGCTCGCTCTTCTTCGTGACCATCGTGCACCTGCCGCTTTTGCTAACGGCCTTGGTGATCGATCGATTTATCTAGAGAGTCGATAAGCTCGCTCCAGGAGACTGGTTGCACCGAGTTTTTGGACCCTTGGAAGGACCGACCTTTACTCGTTGGCAAGCTGTTTTCGTTGCGCCTCGAGCTGAGCCGGCAAACGATCCCCTATGCGATCGAACAAATCGTTTGGTTCGGCTGCTTGGGAACGCACTTGTTCCCCGTCCACGGCCATGAGCGCGTCCCATTGGGCATCGGAAAACTCCAGTCCGCGCCAATCGAAGTCCTCTTTCCGTGGAATCGACCCAAAGGGAGATTCATCCGCTCCCACTTCACCGCGAACACGCTCAATGATCCAACGAAGCACCCGCATGTTTTGACCGAAGCCTGGCCAAAGGAAGTTGCCACCGGCATCAAGCCGAAACCAATTGACGTGGAAGATGGCCGGAGGCACGGCAAATTTCTCCCCCATCTCCAACCAGTGCGAAAAATAGTCACCTGCATTGTAACCAATAAAAGGTAACATCGACATGGGATCACGGCGTAGTTTGCCCACTTCCCCGGATGCTGCTGCGGTGGTGGCGGAACCCATGGTAGCGCCAACGTATACACCATGTTCCCAGTCCTTGGCTTGATAAACCAAAGGAATGTCAGCTACGCGCCGACCACCGAAAACAAAAGCTTCAATAGGTACGCCCGCAGGATCCTCCCAAGCCGGATCGATGGCCGGACACTGACTCGCGGGAGCCGTGAATCGAGCGTTCGGATGAGCCGAGGGTTCGTCGGAATCCGGTGTCCAGTCACGACCTTTCCAATCAATCAGATGGGCAGGCGGTTCATCCGTCATGCCCTCCCACCAAACGTCGCCATCGTCAGTCAAGGCGACGTTGGTAAACAAAGTATTTGCCCGCAGGGACTCCATGGCATTGGGATTAGTCTTCACCGAAGTACCGGGAGCCACACCAAAGAAACCGGCCTCGGGATTAATGGCCCGAGGTTTGCCATCAGCATCAGGCTTGATCCAGGCAATGTCGTCACCCACCGTCCAAACTTTCCAACCCTCCATTTGAGCCGGGGGGATGAGCATCGCCATGTTGGTCTTGCCACAGGCGCTGGGAAACGCAGCTCCCAGATAAAAGCGTTCTCCCCGGGGATTCTCGACTCCGAGAACAAGCATGTGTTCAGCCATCCAGCCTTGGTCCCGAGCCATGCAGGAGGCGATGCGCAGGGCGAAGCATTTCTTGCCCAACAAAGCATTGCCTCCATACCCACTGCCATAAGACATGATGAGCCGTTCGGCGGGGAAATGGATGATCAGGATATTGTCCGGATTACAGGGCCAGGGAACGTCTTCCTCGCCTTCCGCCAAGGGTTTGCCAACGGAATGCATGCAGGGCACGAATTCATCGTCCGGCCCGAGGGCCGCGAGGGCCGCGTCACCCATGCGTGTCATGATGCGCATATTGACGACCACGTAGGGAGAATCAGAGATTTCCACCCCAACATGGGATATCGGAGACCCTATTGGTCCCATGCTGAAAGGAATAACGTACATGGTGCGACCGCTCATGCAGCCATCGTACAAATCATTCAAGCGGGCCTTCATCACCGCGGGATCTTCCCAGTTGTTGGTCGGCCCGGCATCCACTTCCTCTTCGGAACAAATAAAAGTTTGGTCTTCCACCCGGGCGACGTCTCGAGGATCGGAGCGCACCAAGTAACTATTGGGGCGTTTTTCCTCGTTCAAGCGTATCATGGAACCGGATTCCACCATGCCTTCACACAGTTCCTTCCACTCTTTCTCTGAACCATCCGCCCAACGAACTGCACTGGGTTTGCAAAGAGCGATCGCTTCGTCCAGCCACTTCAGGAGCTTTTGATTATTGGTCTTGGATCGGTCGTACATACGGGATGAAAATTGATTTGCGCAGTTGGTTGCTGAAACAGGAAAAGCGTCGCGAACCCGTAGTGTGGAGTCGCCCTCAAGTCAATCCCGACCGAGTTTTTTGCCATTGGGATTGCCATTTGGTCAAGAAATCCTTATCCGCTTCGATCTCGAACGAGCATGATGGATAATCGGAAAGCAATCTTAGCCTTGGAAGACGGCAGCGTCTTTCGAGGGAAGGCATTCGGGAGCAACGCCACGGTAGTGGGTGAAGCGGTCTTTAACACCAGCATGACTGGATATCAGGAAATCCTCACGGATCCTTCCTACTACGGTCAGGTCGTTACCATGACGGCTCCCCAGATCGGGAATTACGGGATCATCCCCGGAGACAACGAGTCGGATGGCCCCAAGGTAGCCGGCTTCGTGATTCGCGAACTTAGCCCGGTGGTCAGCAACTGGAGGGCAACCTCCAACCTGCACGACTTTCTCGCCGAGCACGGCATACCGGGCATCGAGGGCGTGGACACCCGAGCCATCACGAAACGCATCCGAGTGAAAGGAGCCTTGAAAAGCTGCCTCAGCACGGAAGGGCTCTCGGACGACGAGGCCCTGGCCAAGGCTCGCGAATGGCCCGGCTTAGTGGGAGTGGACTATGTCAAGGAAGTGACTTGTTCCGCACCCTATGAATGGGATCCGGAAGGCTTGGAAAGCAAACTTTTCACAGTCGATGGCACGAACCTGACGGAAGAACGAAACGACCTTGAGGAATACCGCGTGGTCGCCTTGGACTTCGGAGCCAAGCATTCCATTTTCCGCAACCTCAAGCGCCATGGTTTCGAGGTGCAGGTGGTCCCCGCCAACGCCACTGCCGAGGAGGTACGCGCCCTCGAACCCGACGGTGTGTTCCTCGCCAACGGCCCCGGCGATCCCGCTGCCGTCACCTACGCCCACGAAACCGTACGAGACCTGATCCCCGACTACCCCGTTTTCGGAATCTGTCTCGGCCACCAAATCATCACCCACGCCCTGGGAGCTTCCACCTACAAGCTGAAATTCGGCCATCGCGGCGGCAACCAACCGGTCAAGAACCACGAAAGGGGTCAAGTCTACGTCACCGCTCAAAACCATGGCTTCGCGGCCGATGCGAAAGACTTGGAACAGCACGATGCAGTGGTCACCGAGACCAACTTGAACGACGACACCGTGTCGGGACTTAGACACAAGAGCCTACCCGTGTTCTCCGTGCAGTATCATCCCGAGGCCGCCCCCGGACCAAACGACGCCCTTCCTCTCTTTCAAACCTTCCGCGAGGCCATTGAGAAACACAAGGCGGGGTGAACCGAAAACCTCTTTCGTGAAACCTGTCCTCGTCACCGACCTCGCTTACGAAAAACACGATACTGGACACGGACACCCCGAGCAACCCGCCCGTATAAAGGCGGTCCTAACAGCCCTTGAAAAGGCCGATCTCATGGATCGATTCCGCACGGTTGATCCTCGCCCATGCGAAGACGCCGACGTTCTCCGCTGTCACACCGAATCCTACCTCGCCTCCGCCAAGGAGGACGTCGCCAAGGGCGCTCCCAACCTGCGAACCGGCGACACCACCATCAGTAAGTCCTCCCTCGAGGTCGCAAGGCTGGCTGCCGGCGGTGTCCTGGCCGCGGTAGACGAAGTATTGGGCGGCAAAGCCCCCAACGCCTTTTGCGTGATTCGACCTCCCGGTCACCACGCCACCCCGACAAAGGGAATGGGTTTCTGTCTATTCAACAACGTCGCGTTAGCCGCCCGTTACGCCCAGGAAAAACACAAGATCGGAAAAGTGCTGATCGTCGACTGGGACGTACACCACGGAAACGGCACGCAAGACGTTTTCTACGAGGATGAATCCGTGTTCTTCTTCAGTACCCACCAGTCGCCATGGTACCCGGGCACGGGAGCCCGAGACGAAACCGGTAGGGGCAAAGGCCTCGGCACAGTCCTGAACCGTCCCTTTCCTTCCGGAGCCGGACGCAAGGAAATCGTAGAGGCAGCGTTCGGCGACGATCTCGCCAAGGCAATGGCCAAATACCGCCCGGAACTGGTTCTCGTCTCCGCCGGATTCGATTCACGCATAGGAGATCCTCTCGGGCAATTCCGTCTCACAGACGACGATTTCACAAATCTCACAAAAATCACGCTCGATCTCGCCAACGAATTTGCAAACGGCAAACTTGTGTCCGCCCTGGAGGGAGGGTACGACTTAAACGGTTTGGGAAAAGCCTCGGCAGCACATGCTAAACGATTAGCGGACGAAAAATAGTTTCTCCACCTTCTGCTCAGGCCGCTTAAACAAGCGGTTAAATGGAATTTTTAAGTTTTTTTTGAAAAAATAATTTGAATATCTGTCTAATTGGGTTGATTAGTTCAATTAACGAAAGTTGAAATGAATGATCCAAGGAGTCAGAGCACCTTCGACAAATAAATAAAATCCTGCCCATATAGGAAGGACTCTCGCTGCCACAGGTCAATCAGACCCCTTCACTTTCGAAAAACGCCGCGTTTCGCGGCGTTTTTTTTGCAAGAGGTACGCCAGTTCGACAAACCTCCCGAATCGAGGAAGCCTGGGTCCCAAAGTTAACTTCATGCAGGTTATTGACAAATGGAGCAAAGACAGCAAAAAGTTGGTGCCTTTCAAAGCCAAGCCATCCACTTGGAAAAGCGGATGGCACTTCAAAACCCAGCAAAAAACAGTCAAATCATGCTACGAGGCATATCATCGCTCATCAGTCCGGAACTTCTCTCCACCCTTTGCCGGATGGGTCATCACGACGAAATCGTTTTCGGCGACGCCCATTTTCCAGGTGAAAGCCACACCGACCACTGTATCCGAGCGGACGGATTGCGGATCGACGACTTGCTTGACGCCGTGCTTCCGCTCTTCGAGTTGGATCACGTCATCGACACTCCGGTCATGATGATGGGACCGATGGCTGAAGACTTGGCTAATCCAACTATCGCAGCCGACTACCAAAAGGTCTACGATGGCTACAGCGAGATCGTGAAGAAGCATTATCCGGAAAGTCCTGACATCGGAAAGGTCGACAAATACGATTTTTACCCGCGCACCAAGAAGGCTTTCGCGGTGGTCATGACCGGGGACACCCGCATATACGCCAACTTGATACTGTCCAAGGGCGTCACCCCCTGCTGATTGAAAAGTCAGGGTTTTCGCCCCGCCCAAAGAAAGGAAACATCCTTTTTCGGGGCCCGTTCTCGACATTTGTTTGATTTCCTGTTTTGTCGATTACTTCAGCCATGAGCTATCTCGAAAAGCACTCGGACAAAGTGGACGTATTCATCAAGGTCTGCCATCACTTGGCGGCCCACCAGTACGTCACCGGCCACGGCGGCAACCTCGCCTGGAAACTGGAGGACGACGTCATATTGATCACGCCGACCAAGCACAACAAGGGCGACGTCAACCGCGACAACGTGGTTTTTCTGAACCTTGCGGGCGAAACCATCGAGGGCTCCGTGCCGCCGACCGGCGAAACCCCCATGTACGTCAATTTCTTCCGCGAGCGCCCCGACGTTCAGTCCGTTCTCCACTGCCACCCCCCGCACCTCAATGCATTCGTCATATCGGACGCCCCCAACCTCCTCATGCGGCCGCTCTTTCCCGAGACCATCACCGAGGTGGGACCCGTTCCCCTCGTTCCCTACGGCGAACCATTGACTCAAAAGCTGGCCGATAATTTCCTCCCCTTCCTGCAAAAGTACAACGCGTTCCTGATGGAAAACCACGGCTACGTATTCCTCACCCCTTGGGACATCAAGTGGGCCCAAATGTGCACAGACCTCCTGGAGATGACCGCCAAGCACGTCATACACGCACGCTCCCTCGGTGGAAACGTCAAGGAAATCGGTTTCGACGACCTGCGCGACATGGGAAACATCATGACCACACGCGGGCTCCCCTTGCCCGGCGCTCCCGGAGCTTGGAACAACCTAGAGGATTTGTACTACCCCGACGGGCCGCCCGCCGGATGAGCTAACCTTTCAAATTCAGTGAGCGCCCAGCAAACACGCCAACAACGAGCCGCCGATCTCCTAGAGGTCGCCCATCAGGAACATGAGGGCGTTTTCCTCACCGGTCCCGAACAAGTCAGCGTGTTGACCGACCGCTTGCCTGAAACCGCCTTCGACGGCAGTGGGTTCGTCCTCGCCAGTTTCGGCAACTGCCGCTGCGCCTCCGACGCCAAGGCGATACGCCAGTTCGACGTTCATGCCCGCGTGCCCAACGGCACGGACCAAATAGCCTTGGGGCACGAAACCATACAGTTGGTGCTGAAAGCTCCCGAAGGATCCGGGTTCTCCCCCGGCGATCTCATACTGATCACTCCCGGCCATTCCAGCGAACCCATCGACCCCGCCAGCTTCGCTCCCGATCGCGACGGCGTGCTCGCCGCCCTCGGGTACTCTTACCGTCACCTCGGCGGCCTGCGAGCCTTCAACGCCGTCCCAGGCGGCGCTCCCGGCTTCGTTCGCTCCCAAGGCTTCGGCAACCTCTTCAACCACGTCGGCGACCACCCAAGCGCCAGCCTCGCTACCCTCGCCCACGCCGAGCCCTTCGCCTGCAACTACGGCACCAACAAACACATCTATACTTTCGACGAAAACGGCGCCTTCCGCTACGGCGTGCCGCCACGCTCCGTCCTCGCCTACTTGTCAGGCACCGCCCGCATGGCGATGATCAACCTGACCATCGTGGCCAGCGTGTCCGACGAGGACCTCCCAAAGGTGGTCTACGTAACGGGTTCCCCCGCCAAGTTGGCCGACATGGAGGAATACGCGCTCATACGCGACCTGCGGGCACGCGGCACCCAAGTCGTCCTGATCGACCGTAGCGACCCCGATATAATCGCCAAGCTGCAGGAATTCGGCAAACCCGACGTCATCTGGACGAACTATGCCTCCACCGCCACCTACGAGCAGGCCTGCGCCATAATAGCGGACGGCGGCAACCTGAACAATTACGCGGGGGCATCCGATCCCGACTTGGTCCTCACCATGCCGATCGCCGCCGCTCAGAGTTTCGAGTCACCCGCCGCCGAGGCCGCCTCCCAGATCGAAGCCATGCATCACAACCTCGGGCCCAACGACCCCCAACGCCACCGTGGACTAGCCAAGGAGCCACGCGTCGCCTTGCTCGGGTTGACCGGACAGGACGGGCGCCTCGACGCCTACCTCGACGCCCTTCCAACCGGCGCAACCGTGGAAGCGCCCGGAGCCAACCTCGACGGACGCGACTTTCAAACCCTTTCCGAAGACGATTTGTTGACGGACGTATTCATCGCAGGCTCGGGCGATGATGCCATCGC
>PBLJ01000064.1 GCA_002721705.1 Opitutia bacterium | reverse complement strand
CGCAGTGAGCCTGAAGCCGTTGGCGAGTGGTTGAACGAGCAACTTGAGAAGAGTCAGACCGATGCTCCTTTGCCGGAATTGGATGAGGCGATGGGCGAGTATGCCCGAGAGGTTTCAAGAGACGAACCGGCCGACGCGATGAAATGGGCCATTGCCATTCAAGATCAGGAGCTCAAGGACAGCACCATCACTAGGGTGGGCCAGAACTGGATGCGTCAGGACGAGGAAGCGGTCAAGGCATGGTTGCCTGAAAGCGGACTTTCGGAGGATGTGCAAAAGGCCATCGTTACTCCGCCCGAAGATGGAGGGCGTCGTTGGGGGGGGCCTCGGGGGCCTCGCTGATCTTTCTCCACGGAAAAAGACCGGGGATCCGCTACTTCTTTCTCTTCGCCGGACGCTTGGTGGGAACTGACTCGCCAAGAACGGTCGACGTCACTCGGCCATTGGTAAGGTAAACTTCTTGAAAGAATACCTTTTCCGGGGTTTGTCTTTCGATGGACAACCACGACCCCGCGAGATTCCCGAGTCCTGTCCAGGAGATCGTATGGGTATCTCGCAATCGAATGCCAATGGAATGGTAAACTTCCGTCGGGTTGGGGATATTCATGCAGACGGCTTTTCGATAAGTCGTGGTGTCCTCATCGTACCATGTGACCATGATCAATTCGCTGCGGGCGCCGGGCGGGCGACCCCGGGTAACGATGTACTTGCCGCGTACCAGTTTTTCCTGGACTCGAAACGAATGTTGTCGCTTTTGGCCATCGGGTGTCGCGATGATCATGCTGGTGGTGTATCCGGCGGCTTGGATGAAAATTTGCAAAGGTTCCGGCACGACGCTGCGGTCATCCGGCAAACTGGCCAATTCAAAGATCCGCTTGGCGGTCATTACCTGACCCGACAGAGAGGGCCCGATTGCCAAGAGGACAAGAATGCTGAGACCACGAGCTTTCATTGATTGATCCTTTTCTTTATTTCCGGAGCTTGGCGAGGTACTTGTCCGGTTCCTCGTTGAATTTGTCCAGGCAAGGCTCGCAACAGAATTTCACGGTGGTACCGTTGTGGTCGTGAACGTAGGGTTCTCCCATGGTACCCAACTTCTTGCCGGTCACTAGACAGGTATCCAACGGATATTGTGAACATCCTTGCAAACCGCTTGAAAGAACGAAGGCGAGACAGATGAAGAGAACGTACGATGTGGTCGAAAATTTCTTTCTCATGGCCACGACGATGGTTCCTTCGTGATTCCGCGTCAAGGGATCTGATTCGTTTTTCACCTCTTGAGGCTTGGCAATATCGTTTCCTACAAGCTAGTTTTCCAATCATGAAACTGTTCCCGATCTCGTGGTGCGTTTTTCTCGCGTTGTTCAGCTGCGTTTGCTCAGCCTCGGGGAAACGTCCCAACGTCGTGCTTATCGTGTCGGACGACCAAGGGTATCGCGATCTCGGGTGCTTCGGTTCGGAGGAGGTCAAGACGCCGCACTTGGACCGCTTGGCCGAGGGTGGAATCAAGTTAACCAGTTTTTACGTTACTTGGCCCGCTTGTACGCCATCCCGTGGCAGCTTGCTTACCGGGCGTTACCCCCAGCGCAACGGTATCTACGACATGATACGAAACGAAGCCCCGGACTATGGTTACAAATACAAGCCCGGCGAATACGAGGCGACTTTCGAGCGAATCGGGGGCATAGACGAGCGAGAAATCCTTTTGCCAAAGGTGTTGGCTGACGCTGGATACGTCAGTGGCATCTACGGCAAATGGGATCTGGGAGTACACAAGCGCTTCTTGCCATTGGCTCGTGGTTTCGACGACTTCTACGGGTTTGTCAACACGGGCATCGATTATTACACGCACGAGCGTTACGGCGTGCCCTCGATGTATCGGAACAACCAACCGAGCACGAAGGACAAGGGAACCTACTGCACCTACCTGTTTCAGAGGGAGTCGATGCGTTTCCTCAAGCAGAACCACGACAAACCGTTCTTTCTCTACCTCCCTTTCAACGCCCCGCACGGCGCTTCCAACCTTGATCCCGCGATTCGGGGCGGAGCTCAGGCTCCGGAAAAGTATAAAGCGCTTTATCCCGAGCTGCAGGCTCAGGTTGCCACCGAGGAAAGGCCTCGCAAGCGCTATGGCGACAAGCTCTACGTCGTGCCCAACAAGCCGGCCCGTCGTCTCGAGTTCGTGGGTTCCGTGACTGCCATGGACGCGGCCATCGGCGAAGTGCTTGGTTTCCTCGAAGACAACGACTTGGCGAAAAACACCATAGTCATCTTCTTCAGCGACAACGGCGGGGGCGGCGCGGCTGACAATTCTCCCTTGCGAGGAGCCAAGGGCCAAATGTTCGAGGGTGGCATTCGCGTGCCTTGCATCGTGCGTTGGCCTGGCAAGGTGCCGGCAGGCGTGACCAGCGACGAGTTCCTCACCTCGCTGGAAATATTCCCCATGCTTTGCGCCGCCACCGGAGCCAAGCCACCAGCAGGCGTGGCTCTCGATGGTTTCGACATGCTGCCCGTCTTGCAGGGCAAGATGAAGTCTTCCCGTAAGGAAATGTTTTGGCAACGGCGCCTCGACAGGGGCGCTCGTGTGGGGAATTGGAAATGGGTCGAAAGCGCTCGAGGCAACGGTCTTTTCGATTTGAGCGCGGATTTGGCAGAGAAAAAGGACTTGTCCAAGGAACGGCCCGACATGCTGGCCAAGTTGAAGGGACGGTTCCAAAACTGGAAAAAGGAGATGGCCGCGGCCGAGCCTCGTGGCCCGTTCAGGGATTATTAGTCATGAAGAAGAAAGTTATCCTCGTTACTCTTTTGCTCACTGGATTGGCTGCGAACCCAGCTTTTGCCGAGGATCTGGAACTCGAGTGGAACGGTTGGCGGCCTTTTTCTCCGCGCGACGAGATACGCCCTTCCTTCACTTTAGGCAAGAAAGGCGGCCCCGATGGCCATGGCGGCTTGCGGGTGCGGCACGACGCTCGCGAGGGGCTCGATGGAGCATGGACCAAGACCTTCGAGGTCGAGGGCGATGCCCATTATCGAGTGACCGCGTTCGCCAAGACTCGAAAAGTGGCGAATCCCCGAGCCAATCGCTACCTTGAGTTGTATTTCCATGATAAAGAGGGGCAGTACGTCGAGGATGCCCGTATCGGGGTCAGGACTCGCCCGTTTTACCCTTTGGATCTTCCCGTGGATGATCGGGGTTGGGTCAAGTTCTCTGATATTTACCAAGCTCCCGCGACCGCCACCCATGCCACCGTGCGCCTGCACCTGCGTTGGGAACCCGGGGGCGAGGTGGAGTGGGGTGGGATGGCCTTCGACAAGTCCGCTCCCCGGACTCCTCGCAAAGTGCGTTTGGCGGCCATTAACTTTCGGCCCAAGGGAGGCAAGAGCGGGTTGGATAACTGTAAACTATGCACCCCCTTCATCGAGAAGGCGGCCAACCAAAAGGCCGACCTCGTGGTGCTCGGCGAATGCATCACCACGATGGGTAACGGCTTGGATCACGTCAGCGGAGCCGAGCCGATCCCCGGGCCCTCGACCGAGTACCTTGGAACCCTTGCCGACAAGCATGATCTTTACCTTGTCACCACCCTTTTCGAAAAAGACGGCCACAAGGTATACAACCCCGCCGTCATGCTCGGACCCGACGGTGAACTGGTCGGGACTTATCGCAAACTCTGCCTTGCCCGCGGCGAATACCGCAAAGGCATTGCTCCCGGAAACGGGTTTCCGGTCTTCGACACCCGTTTTGGCAAGGTCGGCATGATGATTTGCTTCGACGTTCACATGCCGGAGGTCGCGCGCGGCCTCGCCGCCAATGGGGCCGAGGTCATCGCCATGCCCATCATGGGAGGTCATCCCGCTCTCGCCAAGGCCCGGGCCATCGAGAACCAAATCTTTCTGGTTACCTCGACCTACAGCCTCAACGACGACTGGATGCAGACCGGGGTTTGGGACTTGGCAGGCGAACTACGCGTCCGGGCCACCACCAAGGACGAGGTGGTGGTGGAGGAAGTCGACTTGTCCAAGCAACACTTTTGGCGGGGCAATATGGGCGATTTCAAGAGTCGCTTGCGGCATGAGCGACCTTCGGTTTCCTTGCCTGAGTGAAGCCTTACAGTTTCCTTGCCCGCAGGTTGCGAAACGAGACGGTGCCACCCTTGCCGTGGTGCTGGATGCCGAAATGGCCTTCCAACGATTGCTTGTGTTCCACTTCGGCCACCAGTTTCCCATTAACGTAGGTCTTTATGCTGGGTCCCTTGCACACCACTCTCAACTTGTTCCATTCCTCCGGCTTGAAGAGACCTTTTGAGCGTTCCTTGTACTCGGCTGTCGTGGCTTTTCCGGGATAGAGCCAACCACCCATGCCGATGCCGTAGACACCGCCCGGTTTCCCGCGGTCGATTTCGCACTGGTAGCCTTTCGGTTTGCCGGTTTTGCCCACCAACCGGAATCCCAAGCCCGAGTTGAAGCCCGCGTAGTCGGTTGGTATCTTGACCTCGGCCTCCACCTCGAAGTCGGCCATCTTGAGATCGGACACGACCCACACGTTGACTTTCGAGAAGAGCTGTAATTCGCCATTCTTCGCCTCGAAGGATTCGACCTTGGCCCTTGGCGTCCAACCCTTGGTTGACTTGCCGTCGAAGAGAGCGACCCAGTCGCTTTTCTTGTCTTTAGCGGAAGCGTGAATCGATAGACAGACCATGCTGGCCAAGGCCATGAGGGTGAAGATACTTTTGTTCATGGATGGGATTGGGTTTGGATAGTTGGTTTAACTCAAGTCCAGAGGGCCGCCGTGACTGAGCTTGGCGTTGCCAAAGGTCTTCAGGTGATGTCCAAAACCATGGGCGAGGGAAAGCAAGAGACGGTTGTGGGAGACGTTGGGCAACTGAAGAGCTCGCCCGGTCTTGAACCCTAATCCTCCTCCGACGAGGGTGAACGGTATATTGTCCAAGGTATGGCTGTTGCCTTTGCCCAATTCGTTGAGCCAGATGATCGTTGTGTGGTCCAGCATGTTGCCTTCGCCACCGGGCTCGGGGGTTTCCTGCAGGCGTTTGCACAAGTAGGCCAATTCGCCTGCGAACCAAGTATTGATCCTGAGAAGTTTCTTTTGGGAGCCGGCGTCCTTGTCGGGCTTGTGCGAAAGGGTGTGGTGGCCGTCCTCGATACCCAACCAGCGCATTCTGGCTTGGCCCACCGAGCGCATGAACTGGAGGGAGGCCACACGCATCATGTCGTTGGCAAAGCCGTTTACCAACAGGTCGATTTGCATGCGGCTTATCTTTGGCGTGTTGTCGTTGACCAGTTCAATCTCTGGATCCAGTTCAGGTTCCGGGTGCTGGTGGTCCGATTCCTTCTCGATCCTGTGCAAATCGCTTTCCACTTGCCTGACAAGGGTCAAGTGTTCCTCGAGGAGGGTGCGATCCTCCTTCCCTAAAGCGCCGGCCACTTGCTTTAGGTCATCGGAGACTTCGTCCAATACACTGATCAGGCTTTCCTTATCCTTCAACTGCCCGTACATTTTCTGCAGCATCTGGTAAGGATCGTCGATGGGGGCTACTGGCTTGTTCGAGCCGGCGTAGGACATGCGCGTCCATGGGTCGGCTCGATTGGGAACCGCGACTCCGAACTCCAGAGATCCAAACCTCGTGCGAGTCTCATCGTTAGCCTGCAAGTGATTCTTTATTTCCTGGTCGATGGATATGCCGCTGGCCCAACCGGCCGGCGTATGGGAGCCACCCTGGATATTACCACGGTGCAATTCCTTTGCCGTGAGCAGGCAACTGATGCCACGCATGTGGTTGTCGCCGTCGCCCCTGACGCGGTTGTGCACTCCCTTCAAGACAAGCATTGCGTCCTTGAAAGGTTCTAGGGGTTTCATGATCGGTTTCAGATCCAATCCTTTTTCGCCGGGGTTCGGCCAGTATTGATTGGGCAAGGTGCCGTTGGGTGAAAACATGACCACTAATCGTTGCTTGGCCTTGGATCCTTCCTTGCCTTGCAGTCCGGGCAGGCCGGACAAGAAGGGTAGGGCGGCGCTCGACAGTCCGAGGTCGCGGAGAAAACGTCTGCGGTTGCTGGTCTTCATGATTTTTCTTTTTCGATCCCTTGTATCGAGCTTACCCAAAGTATCTCGATCAAAAGGTGTTTTACATTAAACTGGGATTTCTTGAAATGGCGATGAAGTTTTTCCAAGGCATCCTTTCCGTAGGCATCGACTGGTTGCTTCACCAAATAGTGAAAAAACCGCCTGACAAAGGCTTTTTGGGCATCCTCGTTGCGGACTGTGAACTCGGCCAAGTCGCGCGCTCCTTGCAGGCGGATCTTTTTGCCTTCAGCAGTTTCATATTCGCTCGTTGCGTTGACTGGCTTTTCATTCTCCTTGTTCCGCCAACGTCCCAAGGCATCATAGTGCTCCAAGTTGAAACCGAGGCTGTTGATCGTGTCGTGGCAACCCATGCAGGCTGTGTCCTTGGTCACCAAGGTGACTTTTTCACGCATGGTCAGGTTGGGGTCTAGTTCCTCCTCCTTGAAGGAAACGGCTTGGGGAGGAGGCTTCAGCGGACGTCCCAGCATTTGGCGGGTGAGGAATACACCGCGATGAATGGGTGAGCTGTTGTTGGGGTAGGCGAAGGAGGACAGGAGGTAGGGATGGGTGATCAGTCCGGCCCGTTGCTGGGGATCGAATTCCACTCGAGCGAATCCCTTTCCTTCCACCCTTTTACCATATAATTCAGCGAGGGAAGCATTAAGGGGAAGGTGACGCGCAAGGAGCAACTGGCGGTAGTCGGAAGATTCACTCCAGATCACTTCCTCGATGAAAAGATTGAGGGAGCGACGAAGGTCGGCGATGCTTTCCTCGTTGAAATCAGGATAGAGTTTTCTGTCCTTCAAAAGGTCACGATCCGAGTCCATGTCCAGCCAATGATGGAAAAAGGCCAATGCCTTGGTTCGCGCCCTTGGATCTTTCAGCATGCGTTGGGCTTGGGCCGCCACCTCCGTCCGCTTGTTCAATTTTCCTTCGCGAGCAGCTTTACTCAATTCTTCGTCCGGTATGGAGTCCCACAGGAAGAGGGCGAGTCGGGATGCGACGCGGTGCTCTTTGTCTTGGCTTTGGGTAGGGAGGTTGGGGTAGAGGAAATAGGGCGACTTGATGGTCATCAGAATGATCCGCTTGACCGCCGTTTCCGGAGATTCCGCTTCGTTGAACTGAAGATCGAGGTAACGCTTGCTTTCTTCCTCGCTCAAGGGTCTTCGGAAAGCTCGTTCCACGACCGATCTCGCGAAGTTCTTCAAGAGACTTTCCTTTTTGGCGTCATTGTTCTTTATCCCACTGAGGACACCCAGGTTTTGGTCGACTTGTTCAGCGATTTCGATGGAGGCCCGGGTGACTGCGTCCAGCCATTCCTTGGAAACGGAGGAACCGCGTTCATACCCGAGGCTTCGATCGTCTGCGGGGAAGGGGGCTTCGACGACCAGCAACCGGCTCGGCATATAGGTCGAGAAATCATTACCCGAAGGCACTGTCCAGGCTTCGCGAGGGGGTAACCATTCCAACCGAATGGAACCCGTCTTTTCCTTGTATTTAAAGTAATCGAGGCGGAGGGGATAGTCGCGTCCGCCCAGAAGGAATATCCGAGCGGTTTCGGTTCTCTGCTTGTTGCCGGAGCTGACCCAAGCATCGATCAGCGGGTGCTGACTGTCCTTGCTGCCGTCGTCCCGATAGTTCTTGTCCCCTTCCTTGAGGTTTGCGTTCAGGTACAGTCTGGCTCCATTGGGCGTGATCACGCGAAATTCGTAGAACCCGGTTTCCCTTGTTCGCAGTGAACCTTCCCATGCGATCGAGAACTGTTCCGGTTTGATGCCCTCGATCGGCGGTCCGCCCCCGAAGTCGAAGTCGATCTTGTTGTCCACCCGCTTGCGCTTGAGGGCATCCTTCTTGTTCATGCCTTTGGAATCGAAGTAGGAGGCCTTGAGGCCGGGTTCACGATTCCGTGGCTCCAATCCTTTCTTGAAGACGTCGGCCACGGATTCGCGAAACTGTCGGTTGGTAAGCCGAGCGAGGGTAATCCGGGAGTTTTGATTTCTGGTCCTGGCTTCCTCCGAATAGAAGGCGTCGTGGATGTATTTCGCTACCTCGATTGCTTCCTCGCCCACGCAAAGCTTTGGTTTTTCTTCCGGCATGTTCATCGTGACGTACCGCGCCAGTTTTTCCACTGACCAGTCGCCGACCAAAGGTTCCTTGTACTCTCCCTTGACTCCTTGACCGTTGTCTCCATGGCACTCGGCGCAAAGTCTTTGGTAGATCAGACGACCGGCGGCATGCTTTTCAGTCCCAACCCCCTGAGGCACCCATCCAAGAGCCAAGCTCCCTAGGATCACTTGCAGGAATGCCAATCTAGTCGTTTTACGAATCACTTAGTGCACCAGACTAGGCAAGTTGGTTGTGAAATCCAGCCTACAAGCGGATTACTTTCCGCTTTCTTTCTCGAGGCTTTCCATCTTAATCGGCTTTCTTTCGCCAATGAAACATGCGCTCAAGGCCGGTGCGGTTGGGATAGGAGCGGGGCGTCCAGTCGGTCAGAAGTTCGAAGTTCGGTGAGAAGCGGGACAGGATTTCCTCTCGGTCCACGCCGAAAGGCGGGCCGTCCTCGTTCTCTGGTAGAAAATAGTGTACGGCGAGGAGTTGGCCTCCCGGTTTTAGCCAGCGACGGACAGCTGCGACGTAGTCGGCGCGTCGGATTGGCTCTATGGCGCAGAAAAAAGTGTGCTCGAAGATGAAATCGAAGGTGTCGAAAGGTTCATCCTCGAGGAAGTCGCCCAAGCGAAAGGTGGCCCTGTCGAGATCCTCGGGGGTACGCTCCCTGGATCCCGCCACTGCGCTGGGAGCCAAGTCGTAACCCATGACGTCGTAACCTGCTTGGGCCCATGCTCGGACGTCATGGCCAAATCCGCACCCGGGAACCAGTACGCGACCGCTTTCCTTCGAACCATGCTCCGCCAGCCAATCGACCAAGCCGGGAGATGGCTCACCTTTTTCCCACCCGACGTCGCCTTCTTGGTAAAGTTCTTCCCAGTCGTTCACGGTTTGGGAGAGAGTTTTTTCACTTCATCGGGCGTCAAGGCGCGATCGAAGACAGCCACCTCATCGAGTCGACCTTCCCAGTTGGAGTCGTTGTCGTTTCGTCCTCCGATGAAAAAGTCTTCCGCCTGCAAGGTTGCTTTTGCCTTCGCCTCGATCTCAAGCCCGCCGTCCAAGTAGACTCGGATGCCCTCGCTCTTGCGGACCATGGCGACCTGTTGCCAAGTCCAGCGCTTCACAGTGGTTTTTCCGTGGTGGCTGTTTTCCCCGTCGTTGAAGAGAAGCAGGCCTTTCGCGTCCAAGCCCAAGTGATCGCCGGGGGCCTTGAGGGAATGGTTGCGTCCGCGACTGAACATCCAGCCGAGAACGGTTCGAGAGTTGTCGGGCATGCCGTTCCAGAACCATAGGGACACGGTGTAAGCTTTGTCCAGTTTGGGTAGGCGGGTTCGCAGGCGCCCTCCCGCGAAATGGGCGGAACGGTTGACTTGGCCTGGGGTGAAGTTTTCGGAGATCGGACCCTCGAGATAGAAGACCACGCCGTCCTCGTAGGCGCCGTCGCGGTTGCCTTGTTCATCGATGGCGATTGGCCCTTCGAACTCGTCCATGCGCCACCAGTGCACGGGCTTGAGCTCGGCAATGACCTTTGCGGCGGAGCCTTGCGAAACCAGCGGAATGCGACGTGGTTTCGCGGCCACTTTCTCAAGGAGACGCAGGCAGGCTTCAACGATCTTGGGTTCCGCCTGCACCTCGAGACCGGCGGAACGAGCGGCCCACGTGTTGTAGCCGCCGAGGAAATGCTGCTCGGGCGGGGGGATGTACCCGTCGCCGCCATTGGCCAACTCGATCACCATGGTTTTCGAAAGTGGGCTCCGGGCCTTCAGCTTGAGTCCGGTAAGGGCATAGGTTTCGTTGGGAGTAGTAGTGATCGCCATGTCGCCTATCCGCAGGGCTTGGAGGACGATTTCGGTTTGTTGGCGCTCGTCCAGGATGACTTGCTCGATGGCGTACACCTCGGTCTTGGTCTTCGGGTTGCGGTCACCCATTTCCGCCACTATTGCCTTGGCCCATTGGAGGAGCCCGACATCGGGGACGCGGTACTTGAGGGTCATGCGGGTCTCGGCCATGGCGAGATCGAGGTCAGCCCGATGCTTGATCTTCCCGTAGCCTGCGAGGGCCCGCTCAGCCAAGCCCTTGGCATAACCGTCGATCTGCATTTGCTCCTCCTTGGGGGGTGGATCCACGGTCCAGTTGCGGAGCGTGTAGTCGCGTCGCCAAATGTCTCCGCTGCATCCGTGGGACATGATGCCGACGAAGCTTTCGTCCGCCTCGAGCATGGCGCCCAGGTTGCTTGCGAATCTACCGAAGTAGTCCGAGCTGATTGCCTTGACGCCGGCGAAGTAGTGCATCGAGAAATTGGCGAGGATGGCGAGTGGTTTGCCCTTGCGGTCTTGGATCGAGATCATCGTGAGGTCGGGGTCTTCCGGCCCGGACTCGCCCGTGACGTCGTCCCAGTTGCGCCCCGCATGCATGTTGGCCCGTACGGTGGGGTTGCCGAAGGGATCGTTTGCGATGCGGTCGGGTCGGCGTACCCAGCGACGCAAGGCAGTGAATTCGGCGGCGTCTGCGTGGTTCCATCCTGCTTGGGCGGGCTGGAGCCTCTTTTGAGCTTCGGCGATGGCCTCGGCAATTTTTCCTTTCAGGTAGGGAGTGTACCTTGGGTCCGCATCGGTACCCAAGCAACCAAGAGTGGAGGGCGCCGTGTGGGTATGGGTGGCGGAGACCAGGATGTGATTGGAGGGAATTCCGGTCCGCTGTGTCGCCAAGGCCTTGGCTTCGTCCAGCATCGGACGCGGCATCATGCAGCTGTCGACCACCACGATGGCGATCTCGATCTTGCCGTCGGCCAGAACAATGGCCTTGGCGTAGATCGGGTCGGTTACCCCGGTGGCGCTGCGGCTCGTCATGCCGCCGTTGACCAGCACCGGGAATTGCTTGGGGGTTACGTCCAAGGCGACGGCTCCCGCCCGAAACTCGGCTTTCGCCCAACTGGATATGGCGCAGGCAATCAGAATGAGAAGGGCGCAACGGGGGTTCATTTCCTTAGCTTGGGTTTTCCGGAAAGGGGATGGCAAGCCAAAGACACGGAATCTCTCCTTTGTTTTCCTCCCTCCTTTCGTTTTCGTCTTGGTGAAAGTCCTTTGAGACGTCAAAGATCAAAGCTTGTGAGATTCTGGGTTTATTGGTCTTTGTTGCTTTGTGCGTATGCTTCTTTCGGAAAGCCACTTTCGCCGGAGGAGGCATTGGCATCCTTTCAGTTGGAGAGTGAGGACTTGCGGGTCAGTTTGGTGGCGGCGGAACCCGAGGTGGTGGATCCCGTGGCGCTCTGCTTCGATGAAAAGGGGCGTTTGTACGTGGCGGAGAGTCGGGGCTACCCTCATCCCGGCAAGGGTTTGCCCAAGACGAGGCAAGGAGTGGTGACGAGACTGGAGGATACGGATGGCGACGGTCGATTCGAGAAACGGATTACCTTTTGTAACGACCTTGTCTTTCCCAATGGTATCTTGCCCTGGCGAAAGGGCTTTTTCGTGACTGATGCCCCCGACGTTCTCTACTTGGAGGACACGGACGACGATGGGGTGGCGGATCAACGCGAGGTTGTCCTGACGGGTTTCTTCACGAATAGCAGCAGCGAGCAGTTGCGTGTGGCGTCTCCCACCTTGGGGCCGGACGGCTGGATCTACCTGACGAGCGGGTTGGCCGGTGGTAAGGTGACTTCGCCAAAGCATCCGGAACGTCCGCCGGTGGAGGCCCGCAAAAACGACTGGCGTTTTCATCCGGAAACCTTGGTGGTGGAGTCGCTCCCCAGCACGGGACAGGTGGGGCAAGCCTTTGACCGGCACGGCAGACGCTTTGTTTGCGACAATCGGCATCCTCTCCGCTGGGCGGTTTTCGGTCCCGGTGTGCTCGAGAGGAATCCAAACTTGTCTGGTGCCTCCAGCGTCATGGACCTGGCGGAGCCCGGGGTAGCAACCCCTCTGTATCCACTCGCTCCGGACACCACTGCCGCCAGTTTCATACCGAAACTTATGCAAAAACCGCATGCAGGAAGTTTTACTTCCTCTTGCGGACTTTGTTTTTTCACCGGCAATGCTTTGCCCAAGCATCGAGGCAAATTCTTCATTTGCGAGCCCGCCCAGAATCTCGTCCATTGTCGTTCGGTCGTGGAAACACAAGAAAAGTTCACTTCCCGACCTTCCGCCAAAGGTCGTGAATTCCTTGCCTCGCCGGACCAATGGTTTCGTCCCGTTTTCGCGGCTAACGGACCCGATGGCGCCCTCTACCTGTGCGACATGTACCGCAAGTACGTCGATCATCCCAACTACCTTCCGCCTGAAGCGGTCGCCCGACTGGACTTTGAGGCTGGCAAAACACGGGGCCGTATTTGGAAGGTCACTTCCATCAGCGAAGCCAAGCCTGCGTCATGGCAGGAATCGCAAGGTGCGGGACACGCTATCAACGAAGCCTTGAAGGCCAGGAACGATCTTCCTCGCCTTGCTCGTTTGGCCGAGAAATCCGGCGCGAACGCCTGGCTGCAGGCTGCGGTGTTCAGTTCGTGTCCTGGTCGAGCCAAGGAGCTTCTACTGGAGGTGTCCGCCCAAACATCGCCCGTCTTCCTCGAGCAAGCGGCCAAGCTTTTGGCCAAGGAGGAACCTGCTGAGCAGTTGCAAGCGGTCGTTCGAACGCTTTTGGAAGAAAAGAAGGAATGGAACTTTTCTCAAAGAATCGCTTTCTTGCTCGGGTTCGCCGAAAAGATTCGCAAACCCTTTTTCGATCAACTCCAGCCCAACGCCCGCAAGGCCTCCCTTAACTCGGAACTGCCCTTGGCCGAACGTTTGCTGGCGATACGTTTCCTAAGTATTGATAACCGCTCCCAACTCCTGGGCTTGATTGATCCTACCCAACCCAGCGAGGTGCGGCATGCAGCCATCCGGTCAATCGCTCAAACCGACGACCTCGAACAAGGCAAGAAACTCTTGGCCATGCATCCTGCCGTCGGCCCGGAAGACAGGAACCTGTTGCTCGATGCCTTGCTTTCGCGCAAGGCGCTCCACCTCCTGGTTCTGGACGCTCTTGAGTCTTCCCTCCTTCCCCTGCACGCGGTCAGCTTGAACCAGCGCCGCCGATTCAGCAGTAATGCAGCGACCAAGGAGCGGGCCGCAAAGCTCTTCGATGCCGTTGAGAAATCGGACCGCATGAAGGTTTACCAAGATTACAAGCAGGTACTCGATTTGCCCGCCGTTGCATCCGCCGGCCAACCAATTTTCCAGCGGGCCTGCGCCAGTTGCCATCGCCTCGGATCCGTTGGATATGCCGTTGGTCCGGATCTCACCGGACTACGCAACCAACCAGCGGACGCCTTGTTATTGCATCTGATTGTCCCGAACCGCGAGGTCTATCCAACTTACGTTCTTTACTTAGTCGAGACCATCGATGGTCAAACCCACGCTGGAATCCTCGTCGAAGAATCCTCGCTTTCCGTCACCTTGGTTCTTCCGCTGGGAAAACGAGTGACCATTCCGCGGAAAGAGTTGAAGAGCCTGCAGGCTTCAGCCGTTTCCCTCATGCCGGATGGCCTCGAGCAAACCATGACCAAAAAGGAACTGGCCAACCTGCTTGCCTTTCTGCGCAACTAGGCGAGCAAGGAGAGTTTTACTTCAAGGTCTTGAGCCGGATGCGTCGGTATTCCATTTGGCCGCGGTCGCCTTCCAGCCCGATCGGTCCACTGGTTGGTACCTTGAACTCCGCATTCAGGACTTCGCCGTTGCAGGTGCAGTGGGCAATGCCCCCTTTGACCACGGCGACGATCTCATTCCATTCCTGGGGCTTGTAGCTTTTGAGGTTCTTCCACGGGCCGGCCAAGACGTAGTCGCGGCACTGGAGCTGGGGCTTCCTGATGAACACCCCGCTGTCTGCATTGGGGGTGGCTCGAAACTCGAGTTTGAGGATGAAGTCCTTAGGGAATTCCTTGGTCGTCCACATTTGCTGGATCCGACGTCCTTCCGGTGGGGTGGTCACCACGAGGCGTCCGTTGATCGCCTGGTAGCGGCCGTCGTCGCTGGCAGTCTTGCCGTCGAAACTGGCAAGTGGTTTGAGAGTCTTCTTCGCTCGAAAGCCCCAACCCGTTAGATCCTTGCCATTGAACAGGCTGACGAAGCCGGGTTCCATTGAAAAATCATCGGGTTTGGTCTCGATGAAGCCATGGGTGGCGAGGAGCGGCCGCAGGGCTGCGGCCCACTTGGCGTAGCCCAGCTTGTTCGGGTGCAGGAGGTCGGGGAATTCAGGTTTCTTGGCGTCGCCCTTGGCATCCGCGAAGAGTAGCCAAGTGTCGAGCATGGTGATTTGGGGATCCCCTTTCACGGCGGCGAAATAGAGTTTGTTCATTTCCTTTATTTGATCCGCAGGACGTCGCTTGCTGGCCGAGCTCGGGAAGGTGTGACACAGGATGATCGGCATCTTCGGGTTATGCTTTTTCAACGCGGCCAGGATCAGTTTCAAGTTGCCGGCGATTACTTCGGGTGAAGCTTTTTCCTCGAGGTCATTGGTGCCGATGAGGATCACCACGCCGCTCGGGTTGAGGGACAGCACGTCCTCCTTCAAACGGATCAGTACACCTCGCGTGGTGTCTCCGCTTATGCCGCGGTTGGCCACCTTCACGCCGGGGAAACTACCACCCAGGTTGTCGCCCCATCCTTGGGTGATGGAATCGCCTAGGAAGACCAAGGCGCCTTGGTCTTGCTCCACTTTCTTGGCCCAGCCCGTCCGTTTGCGTTCCCACAGGTTCTGAAACCATTTGTATCGGCGGATGGGACCTTCGCCGGGAAGGCCATCGTCGGTTTCCGGGATGGCGTAGGGCGAGGCGGCGTAGGCGAAGTCCGTTCCGATTAAAGCCAAGGCGAGGAAAAGGAGGCTGATGCGTTTCGATTTCATGACGATTTGGTTTGTCTAAAAAGACTGGTGTTTTGAACTATCTTGCGGAGATGGCATCCTTTTGTCTGCGGGCCAGCAAGGCTCGCATTTCGTCCAAGGTCTTCTTGTGTTTCTTTATTTTAGCGAGGTTGTGGATTTCCCGCGGGTCGTTCTTCAAGTCGTAAAGTTCGGCTTCGCGGGCCTCACCCCACTCGGCGTAGCGCCAGCGTGCGGTGCGTACGGAACGACCCAGTTGAGCCCCTCGTGAAACCACCGTGTAGGCGGATCCATTTCCAGCGAAATCCGGTTTGTCGAGCACCTCGAACAAGGCCTTGCCCTGCAGTTCCTTGGGGGCGGGCAAGTCGCACAAATGGGCGAGGGTAGGGAAGACGTCGACCAGCTCGACCAAGGCCGGGGAGCGTGTCTTCGGACGAGTCATGCCAGGTACACGCATGATGAGTGGCACGCGGGCGCTTTCCTCAAAGAGGGTAACCTTTCCCCAGAGGTAATGCTCTCCTAAGTGGTAGCCATGGTCGGAGGTGAACACAATGATGGTGTCGTCCCACAGTTTCTCCTCCTTCAACTTGTTTAGAACGAGGCCGATCTGCGCATCGATGAAGGTGACGCAGGCGTGGTAGGCCTGCATGTACTCGCGCCTGAGGGCGTCGTTTTCCTTGCCGAATTCGAAGCCGAAGGACACCGACCGCTTGACCAAGGCCAAGGGAGGTACGTCGTCCAAATCGTCCAAGGGATTGGGATCGTAACTGATCCCCTTGGGTGGGTAGAGCTTGAAGTACTTGTCCGGAGCAAGAAAGGGGACGTGTGGTTTCTGTATGCCGCAGATGATGAAGAACGGTTGCTTCTCGTCCGTTTTGCGTTGGTCCAACCACTGGACCACCTGGCGGGCGTTCTTGCCGTCCTTGTGCTGCTCGTCCCTAAGTCCGCTGGGACCGTACCCAGGAGGTGTCTGTGCGGTCAGACGCCCGCCAACCTTGCCCCGTAATGCTTTCCAGGCCTTTTTGTTCTTCCGGTCGTCAACCGATCCGTGTTCGGCTTCGAATTTCTTTCGGGCTTCCGCGACCACCGACAGTTCGTCGTTTTCGAAGCGTATGTTTTGGTGCCAGGCAATCTCGCCGGGATCCGTTTTCGTATTATGATAGATCTTTCCCACGCCGCCGGTCCAGTACCCGTGCTTCTTGAAGAAGGCAGGCATCGACGGACTGTTTGGGCGGGTCTTCCTGATGTCCGAGGTATTGTTCAGCACGCCGGTGGATTCCGGATACAGGCCACTGAGGAAAGAGGCTCGGGAGGGTCCACAGACGGGATACTGGCAATAGGCTCGGTCAAAGGTCAGGCTTTGGTCTGCCAGCTTGTTTAGGTTCGGTGTTTGGGTATAGGCATAACCCGAGGATCCGAGATGGGTGTTCAGGTCGTCGCAGACGATGAACAATACGTTTGGTTTCTTGCCCTGAACGATTGTCAGGAAGAGCAATAAAGCGGAAAGCGCAAAGAGGGGTTTCATGAAAGTTGAGCTTGGGTTTTCTCAAGCCAAAAGGGTTTTGGAGAACTTTTACTTTACCTTGACCATGGTATAAACGATGGGTTCGGGCGTGACGCCCTCGACACTGACGACCATGGTATTCTTGTCCTTCATGGTATAATGTATCTGCATGACTCCTTCCACTCCTTCTCCCGTGACGAATCCAAGTTTAAGGATAGCCATTCCTTCCTTCAGTTCCCATTGTCCTAGAACGCTGGTGCCTTTGTTGTCCGTTCCCGTGTGGAACACCTTTCCATCCTTGCCGTTACGCCCCATGATGGCCACGCCTTTAGTGCCAAAGACCGTGCTGGTGACCAAGATGGCATGATCCTTTATTTGCCACGCGTAGGTGGCTTTTCTGTTCTGCCCCTTGGTCTCCGGGTCGACCCAAGTGCCGATGATTCCAGCCCACTTGGATTCCTTTAGTACGTCGCCCAAGGTTTCGGCATGGCTCGTGACTCCACCGAGCATGAACAAGATGGCCGCCAAGGCCGCGAACTTTGTCTTACAGTAGGAAACTTTCATGGAAATTTATATGTTAGGGTTGTGGATGATTTCGTCGAAAAGGAATACACGTAGCTAGTGATAAGGAACGAATTGACTAGCAAATTTCATTGGGTCTGAGAGAAGAATTCGTTCACAACCGTTTCGGGTTGAAGGGGGTGGTCGGGACCTTGCCACTGGCCTTCTTGACCAACAGTTTGCGGAGGCTCTGCATGACCGCGCGGGTCTGCTTGTCGGGCTTGCGGGCGAGGTTGTCGAATTCCATCGGGTCGGCGTGGTGGGCATACAACTCCACGCCATGCTTGCCTTCGCCCCAGTCGGAGTAGCGCCAACGTTCCGTCCGTATGCTCCGCCCCATGACAGGCTCGGGGAGGCGCTTGTCGGCCGGTCGCAGGACTTGGGTGATGGCGTAGCCGTCCCAGGGGGCGATGGGGTTTTGCAGCAGGGGACGCAGGGAGCGACCCTCGACCGCCTTGGGGGTGGAGAGGCCGGCGAGGTCGGTCAGGGTGGGGTATACGTCCACGAATTCCACGATGCGCCGACAAGGCTGTCCATTGCCCTTGGCTCCGGGCGCCTTGATGATGAGGGGGGCTCGGGCCCCTTGCTCGAAGAGGGTACGCTTTTGCCAGATGCCGTTGTGTTCGCCGAGGTGGTAGCCGTGGTCGCTCCAGAAGACCACTATGGTGTCGTCCGCGAGGCCGAGGCGGTCGAGGGCATCCATCATGCGGCCGACCTGGGCGTCGACGAAGGATACGCAGGCATAGTAGGCCTGCATCGCCTTGCGGCAGGTCAACTCGTCCAGACTGTAGTGGGGCACGGGGCAGTTGTGGGCGAAGGCGGCGGTGGGTATGTCCTCACGATCATCCTCGGGGGCATAGGGCAGGCGCATGTCCTTCAGCGGGTACATGTCGAAATACTTTTTCGGGGCGACGTACGGCGTGTGGGGGCGAAAGAACCCGGCCGCGATGAAGAACGGTTTGTCCTTCCTTTGCTCCATCAGCTTGATCGCCTCGGTTGCGATCATGCCGTCGGTTTGCTCCTCGTCTTTGCCGTCGGCCGCGAGCCAACTTAGGGCGCCGCTTATCTTGCGATGCGGTTCGGCGTTGAATACGAGGTGTTCGTCCGTTTTGTCGCGCCCCTTCGGGTTGATCGTTTGTTGCCAGGAGGGTGGATCGTCGAAACCGTCGGTGCCTATGCTGGCAGGCACGTTGTAGTGGTAGATTTTCCCCACGCGCCCGGCCCACCAGCCACCTTTCATGAAACGTTGCGAAAGGGTCACCGCATCCGGCACCTCGTCCCGAAAATGGCGGTCCAAATCATAGACCTTTATGGTGTCGGGGCGCAGGCCCGTCATGATGGATGCCCGTGTCGGGTTGCACAGCGGCAATTGGTTGTAGGCCCGCAAGAAACAGACCCCTTGGCCGGCCAGTTTGTCGATGTTCGGGGTTTTGGCGAGGCGGTCGCCGTAGCATCCCAGCGAGCTCGCCAGGTCGTCCACCGAGATAAACAATACGTTGGGCTTGGCGGAGGCATGCCAACCCAAGGCGCTTGCGAGTAAGGAGATGAAGGTGAAAAGTAATCTCATGGGGCCAAGGATCATCAAGTTGCGAGAACCAGTGCGCAAGGAAAAGCCAAACTGACTGCCTAGTGACGGGAACTCGAGTATGCTGAGGTTTTTATTTTTTGGTTTTCTCAAATTTGAAGTAGTCGATGTCGCCGATACTGCCTGAAGCTCCCTTTTTAACCATTACTGCTCGAATGACGTGGCGGCCCTTGGTGAGCTTGACCTTTTCTATCTTGAGAAGCTTTAGAATCTGCCATCCGCCGGTGTCGGGTATATGTATGGGGCCAGTGACGTTTTTCCCCTTGATTTCAAGATGGAAGACACCGCCTTTCTTGTTCGAGGCAACGGGGATCTCCAAACTGTAGGCGCCGGTTTCCTTGACCTCCACGGTGTAGTGCAACCACTCGCCTTCACGTGTCCATCCTATGCCGTGACCATTGGAAGCGTCGGGCCGTTTTTCTATGTCGACTTGCGTGGGCCCGCGGTAGTCCGCTCCATGGTTTTTCTCGTCGACGTCGTGGTAGGCGACTCCGGGTTCGCCTTCATCATAGTGCTCGGCCTCTATCTTGCCGGGAATTTCGTGAACCTTGCCCTTATGGGGTTTGGAGCCTGCGCCGAGGAGGGCCGTGGTCAGTATGAGTGAAGCGCACAGTATGAGTTTCATAGTCGTTCTTCCCTTATTTTTTCTTTGGTTTCCTAGGTTTCTTGGGCTGGTTGGGTCGATCGGGGGAGGCCGCCTTTTTCGGGCGCTTCATGACCTGGGTGGGCCGCTTGTTCTTCTTGATATCGGCCAAGTGGGCGAGGTAGGCGGCCTGAAGGCGCTTGGTGAGCTCGGGGTGGTCGGCCGCGAGGTTCTTGGTTTCGCCGATGTCGGCCACGGTGTCGTAGAGCTGGACGGGGTGGGTCGAGAGGTTTTTCTTCTTCGCGTCGCGTCTTCCGCCCTTGCCTTCCTGCCAAGGATAGAACTTCCATTTTCCACTGCGCACCGTGCCGGGCCCGTGCATCAAGACGTAGTGTTCGTGCGGGCTCTTGACGCCGGGCTTTCCCGCCATCAGTGGCCAAATGTCTTTTCCGTCTATTTTGCGGTCGGACATTTTGCCGCCACTCAATTTGGCCAAGGTGGGCAGAAGATCGATCGACGCAGCCACTTCATGGCAGACCTTGCCGGCGGGTATCTTGCCCGGCCACCACATCACGGTGGGTTCTCGTATGCCGCCATCGTAGACACTGCCTTTCTTGGCCCGCAAGGGGAGCGAGCTGCCGACTGCCGCTCCATTGTCGCTGGTAAACACGACCAAGGTGTTGTCACCAATGCCGAGTTCCTGGACTGTTTTCAGGATTTGACCGACCGACCAGTCCACTTCCTCGATCGCGTCCCAGATCAGCTTGCCGGTGCGTCCCTCGAATTCCTTGGAGACTGCCAGTGGCAGGTGCACCATGGTGTGCGGGAGGTATAGAAAGAAGGGGCCGTCCTTGTTTTCCTTGATGAACTTGACCGATTCCTCGGTGTATCTCTTGGTCAGGGTCTTTTGGTTGGCCGGGTACTCGATGACCTCCTCGCCCCGCATCAGGGGCACCCAGTTCCTTTTCTTGTGGCCCGCTTCCACCTCCGCCCGTGTCAAGCCTTCCCGTACCACGAGGTCCTTCGATAATTTGTTGGCTGGGTCGATCCACATGTCGTTGCTGTAAGGTACGCCGTAGTAGCTGTCGAAGCCCTGGTAGGTGGGCAGGCAGGGAGGCAGGTGCCCAAGATGCCATTTCCCTACGCAGGCCGTCTTGTAGCCCACTCCCTTGAGCATGTCCGCAATAGTCAGTTCGTCGGGGTGCAGTCCATGTGAACTTTGCGGGAAGAGCACCGCGTTCATGCTCAGGCGCTGGTAGTGGGTTCCGGTCAGGAGAGCGGTGCGTGACCCCGAGCATACGGCGCATCCGACGTAGAAGTCGTCGAAGATCATGCCCTCCTTTCCCATGCGGTCGAGATTCGGAGTCTTCGGGCCCGTTGCCCCGTTGAACCCGACGTCGCCGTAGCCCATGTCGTCGATGAATATGATGATGACGTTCGGCTTGTCCGCGGCAAAGCCTTGGACGAGCAGTGAGCTGATGAATAGAATCGATCCGAGGATGGTTTTCATGGGTACTTGGATTTGTTGCCTATTAAAGGGGGCGTACCACCAGCTGCCGGAGTCGCCAGCTACCGGGAGCCTCGCTGCCGAAGTGAGGGGAACTGTCGAGCCGTAGAGTTTCGCCTGCTTGAAGGATGCCGAGGTCACTGAGGATTCCTTGCTGGTCCTTGGAGTCATTGTCGGCGTCGACGCAATAGATGGCCAGCGGCGCTTTGTCGCCCATGCGGTAGAACCCACCGCAGGTTCCTTTGTCGGCCACGATGGCGGCGGATTCCACGATGACGTCTTGGTCAAAGGATATTAGGAGAGCTTCCCCGGAGTCGACTTGGTCGGAATCGCCGCCCGCGAGCCCGAGGCCCTGTTCGTTCACGCTGGGCTTGCCGCCCTTGGTTTTGAGGGTGAGCTTGACCCCGTCGGGTTGCTTGTCTTGGCGCCAGTCGAAGGTGATGCGTTTGGGCGGGGCGAAGGCGGCGATGCGGTGGCCGCCCGCATTGCGGTGCAAAAGGGCTTGGAACACTAACCTTTTGACCAGGGGCTGCAGCTTTTCATCCTTTATTCGGTTGGTTTCTTCCTTGGGGTCGGCGGCGAGATCGTAGAGTTCCAGCGGTTTGGCCTTGCCGGCCCGCAGAAGGGAAGCATCGAAGAACAATTTCCATTTTCCGTGGATGGTTTTTCCACCGATTTTCGGGTTGTCCAGTCGGATGGCGGCGGCGGCCCCGTCCTTTCCCTCCTTGTGGTCGTTGAAGATCATTGGGCGTCTCGCGAGTTTTTCGCCCTGCCAGGCGGGCAATGCGTTGAAGCTGTCCTCGGCTCCCTTTTGGCCCGACCTGAGGTCGGGCAGGGGGACCTCGAGTATTTTGGAGAAGGTGGCGTACATGTCCTGCAACCCTAGCAACTCGGCGCTTGTCTTGCCAGGGGTCTTGTCGTCGCCGTCTCCCACCTTGCCCTCCGGCCAGGCCACCATGAAGGGCACTCGGTGGCCACCCTCGTAGACCGATCCCTTATTGCTTCGGAAGGGGCCGGTGGCTGTCTTGGCTCCGATTTCTGCCCCGTTGTCCGAGGTGAAGATGACTATGGTGTTACCGATCAGCTTTTTGCCGGGTCGTCGCGGGTCGTCGGTCGACTTGAGGTAGTCGAGCAGACGGCCGAGGGCGACGTCGTTTTCGTAGATGTAGTCGTAGCGTATCTGCATCGGTTTCCCTGACACGGTAAGCCCTGCGCCTGCTACTTTCTTGCCGTCGATTTCCTTGTCCGGGGTATAGGGTCCGTGGTTGGAGTTGAAGGCGTAGTAGAGAAAGAACGGTTTTTTCGCGGATTCCTTGCCCACGAGATGTTTTTGGAGGAATTCCAAGGCGCTGTTGGAGTGCCGGCTGCCCAGTTCATGCAAAACGTAGGCGTTCGGGCCGTCCTTATGCAGTTGCTTGCCGTTGCCGTTGGCGCTGACCGAGAGCCGGCCATGAACGTGCCCGGGTCCGATGGCTTGCGTCGGTTTGTTGCGGTCGCCTCGCTTGTTTTTCCCTGTACGGACTCCTTTTTTTCCGGCGTCGGGACCCGATGTGCCGTGGGAGCGCGAAGTGAAGCGGCAGAAGTCGAATCCATGGTCGGCGGGGCCGTCGGCGAGGGGTTTGGTCAAGTCGGCATCATTCCATCCAGCGGCGGGTGATCCGTCCGATCGACTGTAGCGTAGTCCGAGGTGCCATTTTCCCACCATTCCGGTGGCATAGCCTTGCGAACGAAACAAGGTGGCGAGGGTGGGGCGGTCGGCCTCGATCATAGGGTCGCCTTGGACCCCGAAAAGTACCCAGTACTTGAGGCGGTTGCGCCACGGGTAACGACCGGTGAGCAAACCGTAGCGGGTGGGCGTGCAACGAGAGGAGGGCGTGTGGGCATCGGTGAAGCGCACCCCCATGCGGGCCAATCGGTCCATTTGCGGAGTGTGGAGTTGGGCATAGTCTGAATTGCCGGTGAAGTCCTGATAGGCCGAGGTGTCGCCCATCCCCATGTCGTCTGCCATCATCAGTATGACGTTGGGGCTTTCGGCGGCGAAAAGGCCAGTGAAGCCATTGATTACGACTAGAAAGGCAAGGAGGGCTTGTTTCATGTGGGGAAAGGTATTGGGAAGATCGTATATGGTTCCGGTTTTGTGGGCGGGGGCAAGGCGTTTCCCGTCAGCGTGGAAAGTTTGCCGTAGTGAGTACTTGGATGCCGGATGGGCCGGGTTCGATGAACAGGGCGGCGAGGTTTTCCTTCTCCGCCAACTGCATGCCTTTTTCGGATCCGAGTACCAACAGGGCGGTGGCCCAGGCATCCGCTTCCATGGCGGACGGAGCGAGCACGCTGACCGCCAGGAGGTCATGAGGTACGGGGCGACCGGTTCGTGGATCGATGAGGTGGGAGTAGGATTGCCCGGTGTCCGGGTCGGTGAAGGCGAGGCGGTAATTACCGGAGGTGGCCACGGCGGCGTTTTCGAGAGCGATGACCTGATGGGTTTTCGTGGCGTTCACATCCGTTTGAGGATGCTCGAGTCCGACTTGCCATCCCTGTCCCTTGGTTCCGGTTCCCTTGGCCCGTAGTTCGCCGCCGAGCTCGACTAGGTAGTGCAAAACACCAAGTTCATCGAGTCGCTGGGCGACTTGGTCGATGGCATATCCCTTGGCGAGAGCCGAGAGGTCGAGCTGAAGGTCGGGCCGTGTTTTGCGGATGGAGCTTTGCGGTAGAAGTTCCAACTTGTCTTGTCCCATGGAGGCCAAGGCGTTTTCGATCTCCTCGTTCGTGGGTATTTTGCCTCGGGTCTCCTCGATTGGTCCGAAACCCCAAAGGTTGACCAAGGGGGCGACCGTGACGTCGAAGCCGCCCTCCGTTTCATGATGAATGCGTTCGGCTACCTTGAGGATTTCAAGTAGTTCCGATGAAATCGGAAAAGGTTGGGTGTCGAGCATGCGATTGAAACGGGAGACCGGGGTGTCGGCCCGCCAGTGGGAGGCGAGCGACTCGATCCGTTCCAGGGTGGCCTCGATTTCGCCTTGTATCTCCTCCTTGAACGTATGGTTGGGCAGCGTCTTCAAGGTGACCTTCCAAGTCGTGCCCATGGCTTGGCCTTGTAGCTTGATAGGCTCGTTCTTTGCCTCCGGTTGCTCGCATCCGGCGAGGAGCAGGCAACAGGGAAGGGCGAGAACTGGAAATTTCATATTAGAGTCCCCAGCGACAGGTCAGGGCGAGACCGAGCAGGAGCAGCGCGGAGTAGTCTCGCTTGTTCAAGCCGCCTTGGGAAGCGCCGGGTATGAGCAGGTTGAGCATGGCCCCGGTGGGGCAACCGAACCGGCAATAGGCCATGGGCACGAAAGCCGAGGCCACCAAACCGACCACCGCGATGGTCAGCGTGATCCAGCCCGCGATGCGGAAGAGGTAGGCGTCGAAGGGTTCCAAATTGACCAAGCTGAAGGAGAAATGACCGATGGCCGTTACCACCACCAAGGCCAAGAGAAGAATGGGGATGATCTCGAGGAGGCGAGTGACCTTGGCCGGCAGGCTTACCTTGCGCCCGATGGTTTTTTGCAGGAGCTCCTGGGCGGCGCCGTGCGGGCAGAGGTTGTGACAGTAGAATTGCTTTCGTGTGGTGATTGGCACGATGAGGGCGGCGAGGCCCAACAGGACGAGAGAGGGAGCGAGGTGCCAGGGGGCTCCGCTTTGGGCCCACCCGACGAGGAGTGCTTGGGATAGGATGTCGCCGTTGACGAATCCCAAGTAGAGGATGAGAGCGACTTGCAAGACGCGGCGGGAGCGTTTGCTTTTGCGGAGACGGGAAAAGGCTAGGAGGAAGGCGAAGATGATAACTATGAGCGAACCTATGTCACGAAGGCGAAATACGAGGTTCGTTTCGGTTTTGGAATCGCGCTTGGATACGTTGCCATCATCGGCCATGAGTTGGCCCGTGACGTTACCCTCATCGATCGTGGATTGGTCCGTGACGTTGTGATCGGATGAACGGAACGCTTGGGCGGTATTCACGATGCCTTCGGCCACGGCCATGCTGGTCATGGTCGCTCCGGAAACGCCCTCCACTCCTTCGGCGGTGAGGTTCATGTCCGCGAGTTGGTCGAGGGAGCGCCCCTCGAAGGAGGCGATAAAGGAATATTCCTGCGGCAGGTATCCTACGTAAGGCTGGTTATCGAAACTGGAGCGTATGGAGAGCGTGGTTAGGGTCTTGTTTCGATCGAAGGCGAGGAGGGAGTCGGTGGGGCCTTGGTAACCGATTACGTCGTCGGCGGCGGGAGCCGTGCGGGCTAGGTGCCCGAGAAGAGAACCGTTGGCGTCGAGGGCGTCGAGCAGATGGGGATTGGTCTTGGAAGGAAGGAGAGATTGGCAGCTAGACCATCGAGTTTGTGCTTCGGCGAGGGTTATGGAGTTGGGAAAGCGGAAGGAGCGCTGTTGGCGGGCGATCTTGTCCTTTGAAATTTTCGTGGAAGTGATTCGTGAGGAATGGTCGGAGAGTTGCAGGTTGCTGCAGCGACGGGCGATGCCCTCGACGATGGCCATGCTCGTTAAGGTGGCACCCGATACGCCCTCGATCTCGATGCCTTCACCAAGTTCTTCCTCGGTGTGGCCTTTGAAGTCTTTGAGAAAGGAGCTGTCGGCGAGGACGGCGTCGAGGTGTTCCTTGGTGTCTCCGCTGCTCAAGATTTCCAAGTCAAAGAGTTTATGCTCGTGGTCAAAGACCAGCATTACGTTGGTCGATCCGGAGAACCCGATGGAGGCATCGCTTGCCGGCGATGTCTGGACGAGATACCCAAGAAGCTTTTTATCAGCATCGAATATCTTGAGGACTCCATTCTCCAAGTCCTTGGTAAAGCGCGCTTCTTCAAAAAAAGGCTTCGCTTGATCGAGCCCCAACGATTGAAGCTGAGTGGGTTGCTTGGTAAGGAATTCCTCGTGGGCGTCGCGGATGAGAAAGACGATGGCCACGAGGACGGCGAGGCGCCCCAGGTCGACGAGCCGCCTCGGCGCTTGTTTGGCCATATGGATTCAGCGAACGGGCGCCAGTTGAGCGGCGTCTACGTGCGTGTTGCCCTTGGCTCCTTTGCTGGATATGATGATCGTTGCGGTTTCGCCCTTGGCTAGTTCATAAGAACCGAGGGGGAAGAAGCCGTTCTCAATGGGGGCGGCCTTCCGCATATCGATGGAGAAAGCTTTTTCTTGGTCTCGAATATTGACCGTGACGGGCACGGATTGCCCTCGGTTGGGGTGGGGTTGGTAGGCGATGCGCACCTCGTATTTTCCGGCTTGCGGGGCCTTGAGAGTGAAGGTGGCAGCGGCCGGGGCGTTGGTATAGAGGTAACCGAATCCGAAATAGGGCTTGAGCCCTTGTCCCTTGTGCCACTTCCCAACCAACTTGGCTTGTTTGTCATCGTGCACGACACCGGGAAACTTGGTTGGATCCAGTCCACTTGGAGCCCCATGGGGCCCGGCCAGCGGCAGCGCGTCGGCGGGGATCACGATTTCGTCATGAACGGTGGCCCGTCGGGCTTTGCCGGGAAGCTGGATCAACTCGATCAAGTCCTCGAGGTAGCTTTTGTAGACCTCTCGTGGCAGACAATCGCGCTTCACGCAGATCGATGCGGCTCGGCCCACTACCTCACCCATCATGCCGCAGGTCTTCATGACCCGCACGGTACCGAGTGCCTCATGAGTCACGCTGATGCAGCGTCCGGCCATGAAGAGGTTTTCGATGTTGCGTGAGTAAAAGCAGCGATAGGGGACGGGATATCCGTAACTGCGGTCGACCCCCTTGCCGTGCACGGCTTTTGAAATGAATGGATTGTCCGGATACTTCTTGGCGTACTGCTCCTTCGGGTAATGAAGATCGATGCTCCACGTGCTGGGGACGCAACCATCGGGAAAGTCTTTCTTGGACACAATGTCTTCTTCGGTCAACAGCACGTCGCCATAGAGGCGGCGCGATTCGCGAGGCCCGCCGACGTATGCCACCCAGGTTAGGAAGGCGTTACGGTGTTTCGCCGCCCCGTCACGATTCTTCATGGCGTTGAAGGCGCCGAACACTGCGCGGAGGTTCCAGTCGCGTATGCCTTCCGCGTCACCCAACGGATCCTTGTCGTAGCCGCCTTCCCAAAACCATTGACCATGATGGTCGCGAGGGTAGGGGAAATCCTTCATGTCGAGATCGAGGGCCCATGGAGTCTTGGGGAAACTCCTCGCTTTGCTTTCCTCGCCCCAAGCCCACATGTTGCTCATTCCCATGCGGCCTTTCGGCGTCATGGTGAGATCGGCTCCGGCGAGGTGGCCAATTGTGCCATGTCCAGTGCAGTCCGCGAACAGGGCGCCGCTGAATCGCGTGCTTTCACTGGTGCGAACGTCGAAGGCATGGACGGCCAGAATGCGTTTGTCGGTCGCTTCCACCTTGTGGGCGTGATGGTTGAGATAAAGATCGATATTGTCTTCCGCCCGTACGATGGCTTCCTTCTTGGCGTCGCCGAATTCCTCGTAGGTGCCGGGCGACTTCTTTGCTTTGTCGGCGAATTCCTCGATGATTTCTCCGATGCGCGGATACTTGCCTCGCCGAATATTTCCCTTTGCCCAGACGCGAACCTCGCTGGATCCGTTGCCCCCGAGTACCGCCCGGTTTTGAATGAGGGCTACCTTACATCCCATGCGGGCTGCCGAGAGGGCGGCCCCCATGCCGGAGTAACCGCCGCCAACGACCACCAGGTCATAGTTCTTCTCGACCGGGTTTTCAGGAAGATTCAGCAACTTTCGCCGCCAGACCGGCAGGATGGTCGATTCGTTGGGCGGGGTGAATTCGTTGTCCGTGGTGAAGTAGAGCGCGTCGCAGCGTCCATCGAAACCGGTCAAGTCCTTGAGGGCCAGTTTCACCTTAGTCGAATTGATTTTCACCACACCTCCGTCATGCCAATGCCATTGGGCTCCCTTGGTCCCGAAGGTTTCGCTCAACGCCTTGCCATCGACTAGCAGTTGGAAACGACCCGGTTGACCGGGAGCGTTCCAGCGGGCCACCCAGTCCTTGGTCCGGGCGAAGACGCGATAGGTGCCCGTGGCCGGAAAGGTAACTTTCGTGGTGGCGTCCTTGACCGGTGAACCGAGACCGTGGGCGAGGAGGTAGGGCGAGCCCATCTCAGTAATGAACTGGGTATCCAGTTTCCAGCCGCCGTGTTCGGCGAAGGATTCCGCCTCGACCAACAGGTTGGCGGCGAACGTTGTGTTGGTGCACAGAATGAGCGGTAGGAGAATGGTCTTCAGTGCTTTTTTCATAGGGATATTGTTTGATTAGCGATTCGCATCCTGTCCGTCAAGGCGTGGGAAACTCGAAACTTTACTTCATTGGCCGACGTTTGGTTAACTAAAGTCCAACCCCTTCGTTGCATGGATCTGATCCTTGCTTTACCTCCCCACCTCCCAACCCATTCATTCACATGAACTCGCTTCGCACTTTCATCCGGCCGTTCGCGGTTTGTCTGCTCACCCTGTTTTTCACCGACCTTTTGTTCTCCCAGCGACCTCCTGGCCGCGGACCGCGCGGTAACCGCGAGGCGACCTTGAAGGAGCCTTTCAAGGGAGTGTTCTTCAACGAGCAGTCGACCAAGGATCTTTTTTCGATTAGCGAAACAGGGGTCAGCACGAAACCGATCAAGCAAGCGGCTCAGGCTTTCCTTGCCGGTTTGAGCAAAGAGCAAAGAAAGAACACCATTTTCCCGGTCGATGACCTCGAGTGGCGCAAATGGGACAATCGCCATGCCTACCGCCGCCAAGGGGTGGG
>PBLJ01000063.1 GCA_002721705.1 Opitutia bacterium | reverse complement strand
TC
The DNA here is from genome assembly GCA_002721705.1 of Opitutia bacterium. Classification (GTDB taxonomy): domain Bacteria; phylum Verrucomicrobiota; class Verrucomicrobiia; order Opitutales; family Seribacteraceae; genus UBA2993. Next base: position 59,308 of record PBLJ01000063.1, on the reverse strand, counting down.
ACCACCGAACCTGCCCCTACCACGACACCCGCCGCGATTTGCACTGGCATAACAGTTGCATTTGAACCGATGATGGCGCCATCGCCTACCTTGGTTTCCTTCCAGTCGGTAGGATCAAAGGAGATTTTGCCTGAACGGAAAGTGTCATTTATGAAAGTGACTCCATGGCCAATGAAACAATCTTCGCCGATTATGACCTTTTCGCAGACAAAGCTATGAGACTGGATGCGAGAGCGGGCTCCTATCAGTACTCCTCTTTGAATCTCGACGAACGGGCCCACGAAGACATCGTCGCCTATTTCGCATTCATAAAGGTTGCATGGCTCAACTACGGTTACGTTCGACCCGAAAGTTACGTCGCGTACGCCTGCCGTAATGATTTTGGGATGGTTCATGCGAGAAGAGGTTTCAGGCTCAAGAAAAGAATGCGGAGATCGTAGAGGTGACGTGAGCGATCTCTTCCGTGGTCAGACCGGGGAAGATGGGCAAGGAAAGCATTCTGTTCGCAGCAGCTTCAGTTTCAGGGAAGCTTTTTCGGGCAAACTCACTCTCCGCGAATACCTTGAGCTTATGTATTGGTATCGGATAATGGATGCCCGTTTGGATGCCCTGCTGGTCCAGAAATGAGCGTAATTCGTCTCGCTGATCCACTTGCATCACGAATTGATGGTAAACATGGTCGACGTATTCTCTTTCAACTGGGATTTCCACGGGGAGGTGGGCCAATTGTTCTCGATACTGTTTGGCGATGGAGCGTCTCGCTTCGTTGGCTGCGGGCAAGTGCGTCAACTTGACGGCTAGAATTGCTGCCTGCAAAGTGTCGAGGCGGCTGTTCCATCCATCCACGTCATGATGATACTTTTTGCTTTGGCCATAATTTCGAATCATGCCAATTCGGTCGGCGAGTCGATGATCATTAGTGGTTACGCCGCCGCCATCCCCGAATGCGCCTAAATTCTTAGCTGGGTAGAAACTGAATCCAGCTGCGTTGCCCATGCTTCCACAGGTGCGGCCTTTATAGGTAGCTCCATGCGCCTGCGCAGCATCTTCGACAACAACCAAACCGTTTTTTTCGGCGATTGCCAAAATTTCGTCCATTTCGGCAGGTTGTCCATATAAGTGGACTGGGATGATGGCTTTCGTCCGGGGGGTGACCGCTGCCGCCACTTGATCCGGGTCTATGGTGAGAGCATCCTCCAGGCAATCGACTAGCACGGGTGTTCCGCTTGCCCGAAGGATGGGGAGGATCGTCCCTATGAAAGTGTTTGCAACGGTTATTACCTCATCCCCGGGTTCGATCCCGAGAGCCTCCAACGACCACAAAATTGCATCACATCCACTAGCGACTCCTATGCATCGTTCGGCACTGCAAAAGGTAGCGAAAGCTTTCTCGAAATCGTTGACTTCCTGACCGAGGACAAAGGAATTTCGTTTGGTTACCTTCTTCATGGCTTCGTCAATGGCTTGACGCTCGGATTCGGGGGTTCGAGACATATCGAAAAAAGGAACAGTGATCATTTCACGTTTCATGAGGCATCGGGTTTGGTTGCAATGCGTCTGAATTGCCATGCATAAAGGTGGTATTCTTTATAAGGAGCGGAAAAATGAATCTTGAAGCCAACCTCTTTTGCCCATTGATGCATTTTAGGCTTTTGATCTGGTGGCAATCGCGACGAAGCAATCGAGTTGAGAAAGTTCACTTTTGAGTAAAGGCTGTATTTTCGGGGGAAATCGACGGTACGCTTGACGTTCTTTTTCGGTAACGAACAACAGCCGAAACGAACAATCCGCGTGCTCTTGCTTTGTCACTTGTAGAGTCATTGCTTGAAAACAAGATAAAAAGCACCATGAGAATGACTGCTGGAAGGGGGGGATACTGTGATCACGGGTGCTTTTGCATGCCCAATGCTGATCGCCGCATACCCCGCGATCATTGCGAGCAAGAGGAGAGCAAGGAGAATGCCCGTATGTTTTTTCGTTGTCATTTGCACTCCCTGTACATTGGTTTTTTCAAATCAAAAATCAAAACTCGGATAGACGGCCCGAAATGCGGGGTGGGCTTCGAACTTTCGCATTATTCGCTTATTTTTCGTTGGCCGGATTGGCTTCGATTCATTTTGCGCATTCATATATGGTGAATCTATGGGAGCACATTCCGGCAACTTTTGAAAAGCTAACGGATTTCACCGCCGACAAACCCTTCCAGAATCGAGTGTTGCCCTGTCTGTTGGCTAAGGCCTTGGAGTTGCCGCTGGACGCAGCCAAGGAAGCTTTCCCGTGGTTGCCGCTTGGGAGCGGATTGGACTTGGCCTACATGGGGCTGATCGGGCTTTCGGTTTTCGGGCTCCTTTTCGTTTTCAAGGAATTGTTGGTGCATTTCGGAGGAGGCTGGTTGGCTTATCCGTTGTCTTTCACGATCTTGTATCCGACTTGGGTCAATCATTTTTGGCTCAATATCTTGCGCTACCCTTCGGACGTCCCGTCTCTCTTCTTTTTCGCTTTGGGGCTGTTGTTGTTGCTGCGACGAAGATGGGTCGCCTATTACGTGGTCTTTGTTTTTGCCACGCTCAATCGGGAAACCAGCTGTTTCCTGACGGTGGCGATGTTGTGCCTGTTTTGGACCAGAGATAATCGTCGTGAAATGCTGCAACATTGGGTGGCTCAGGTTTTGATCTGGCTGAGTTTGAAAGGGATTTTGTCGATGGTTTTTCTGGGGAACCCGGGCAGTGTCATAGAATGGCACAATCTTCTCTCGAATTTCCGGCTTTTCGAATGGTTTTGGGAAGGAACGCAGGTCAACATGTTCGGTAAACTCGGGGGCAATGCCAACTGGTTGTTTTTCTCCATCGGCGGTCTATGGCTATTGGTCCCTTTTTTGTGGCGCGGTTTGCCTCTTCAACTGAGGCGGCTTGTGTGGATAATTCCATTGTATGCGCTGGGTTACTTTCTTGTTACGTTCGTTCAGGAAGTTCGCGCATGGAATGAAATGGTGGTTTTGATTACCCTTTTCGTTGCCGTTGGATTAAGTGATAAACTCAAGTTGTTTATGAGAGGCGCATCTCGGAGACAACCCGCAGAGTAACGCGCTTTTTGCGTTGAGGTGTAGAACTGAAGTGCACCATGCTTCAGGATTTGCGGGCAACCAAGAAAAACTGTTTCCCGAAAAAGAACCATGCCCATCGCAAACGAAGATACATTGAGACGAGAAAGAGAGGGCGCTTTTTAATTCGTGTCATGTTGTAAGGTAGGAACTTTGGTATATTTAAATCCACGACGAACCTTTTCAGTTTCAAAAGTTCCGCCGCCGACTCGTGGCTGAGAGGTACGTGATGATCCCAAAAATCCCAATAACTTCCATTTAACGCTGAAATATTTGGGCCAAGCATCAAGAGACGACCACCGGGCTTGAGGGACGTATGGACATGTTCCAAGGTTCGCTCCAACGCGTTTTTGTCAGGAAGATGCTCGAAAAAGTTGCTGGTGAACACGATATCGAGCATCGCTGACTCAATGGGCCAAGGCTCAGAACAGTCTTGACGAATGAATTCAATCCCCGAGCTTAGGTGATCTTGCGTTTTCCGGTTGAGATCCATTGCCCAACGACTCTTCGCCTCGACGTTATTAATGAATTCTCCATACCCGCAACCAAGATCCAGAACTTTGTCGCCAGGTTTGATCCAACGGGAGAAGAACTTTGTAACAAGTATCCGCCAGACTTGGTTTCGGTACTCTTCAAGACCGCGAAATCGCAGATCGTATATGTGTTCGACCGAGGAATCTGTCATTGGCGGCGATAATCTCCTTTGCTGAAGTATTTTTCCAGCCAAACATAGGCGCAGATGAAGAAGTAGCGACTACCCATTTCCTTGATTTTGAGTTTGGCAACTCCCGCCGACCGGTTTTTCCAGCTGATTGGAACCGTTGTCCAGGAATAACCACGAACAATTGCCTTGAGTGGGATTTCCACTGTCAGATTGAAATGGGGGGAGATGAGCGGCTTACATCCCTCGATGACTTCTCTGCGGTAGGCTTTGAAGGCATTCGTGACATCGTTGAGCTTGAGGCGAAAGATCAGTCTAATAAAGAAATTGGCCAAGCGATTGGCGATCAGTTTCACTTTCGGGTAGTCTTCCACTACGGAACCTTTGACGAAGCGGCTGCCGAAGACGCATTCGTAACCTTCGTTCAGCTTCTCCCAGTATAGAACCACGTCGTGAGGCGAATCCGACGCGTCGGCCATGGTAATTACGACAGCATCGCCTGTGCTGAAGTCAAGACCCTTGGCGATCGCCCGCCCAAATCCATGCGGGCCTTCGTTCTTTATCGGCTGCAGTTCAGGAACCTCTTGCTGGAGTTTTTCAAGTACAGCCCAAGTATTGTCCTTGCTGCCGTCGTCCACGACGACGATTTCGTGTGGAACGTAGGCAGTAGACAAGACGTCATTCAATGCTTTTACCGTGTCCCCAACACTGCCCTCCTCGTCTTTCGCGGGGATGACAAGGCTGAGTAGCTTGAGCTCGGATAAGGGCATCTGGGGTTCTTGCGTTTAACTAAAGCTTAAGTTCAGCCTTGAGATATTGCTAGCCAGTTTGGATTTTCATCGGCATGACTGGCAATTTCTCTCAAAATCATATCGAGAGAGGTTTGCGGTTTCCAGTCCCAATGCACTTGAGCTGATTTGGTGTCCATTACGACCCAGGGTAAATCGAAGGGTCGAGTTTCTCGAGTGGATTCTACGTGGTGACTGCCGAAGCGATCGTCGCACCATGACGTAAGCTGCTTTAGCGACATGGCGTTGGTGGGGCCGCCTCCTACGTTGCAAATCGGGGGAATGGTTTTGGAGGATGTCTGCATTTGTTTCGCTAAGAGGTGGAGCAAATCATTGGGATGGAGACAGTCTCTCGTTTGGTGTCCAGACCCTTCGAAACCGAGGTATCGCAATGGTGCTCGCCTAAGATGGGAGTTGATCCAGAAACTAAATATTCCTTGGTCGGCCCGCCCGAATTGGCCAGCCCCCGCCAAGACTCCGCAACGGTTTATCCAGACTGGAAAATCGAAACACTGTCCATATTCCAGGGCCAAGATTTCTGAAGCGAGTTTGGAAGCTCCGTAAAGCGAGAGGGGAGGGGAAGTGGAGAACTTTTCGGCAATGCCGCGCTGGCTCAACCCCGTTTCCAAGCAAGCGTCTTTGTCCAAGGCAAAGGCATCGTTGCATGAAACTAAAGGGATTGCCGCCATCGCGGGGATGGAATACACGCGACTAGTGCTGACCAACAGAAAGCCAGCGCCGTGTTCCTTGCAAAGCTCCAACAAGTTTACCGTTCCCATCAGGTTGTCGTCGATCAGTCGTCTCGAGGTACTTTCCTTGGTCATGCCGCCTAATACCGAGGGGTTTGCCGCGCAGTCCAAAACCCAGTCGATCGCTGGCATGGATTCGAGATCCTTTGGATTACTCACGTCTCCTCGACGGAAATGCACGCCGAGCTGTTTCATCAAGTCTTCGTTTTGCTTGGACCCAGGACGGGAAAAATTGTCGAGTCCCACGATTTCGATTGGCCCCCCGAATAGAGACTGATTCTCGTGCAGACAGCGAGCCAGCTTGGATCCCACGAACCCGCACGCGCCTGTGATTAATACACGCATGGCAATTTAATTCCGGAAATAAGTTGAGCCTTTTTCATACTCTTGCCTTTTGGGGACATGCAGCGATTTCAGTCCTGAGCTTCTTTTTGCGAAAGCCTCAAGTTTTTTTGGCCACCAACAACAAGGAACCGCCGATTGGGAAATTGAGTCCCATCTTGGTAAGCAATCGCTCAACTTTCATTATGCCTCCCAACGTTTTGTTCAATAGGCCGGGCAATTGAAATTCTCGCATAGGATTTTTCTCCATGGCAGAGGACTTTCGTTTTCGTGAAAGCCACATCAACGGGACTAGAAAACTTACGAAGGAATGCACCTGCTCGATGGTGAAACCCGCCGCCTTTACCTTCTGCACTAAATCCTTTTTGGTGTACCTTCGAATATGATGGGCGATTTCGTCAGCTTGACTCCAAAGCGAAGGATGCTGTGGCACGGTAAGTATTATGCCCCCCCCCTTGCGGATGGAATGAAATAGGTTCTCCAGGACCAAGGTGTCTTCGGGGATGTGTTCCAGTACGTCGAAAGCTCCCACAAATTGAAGGTTTTCGTCCTTAGACAATTTCCGTGCGTCCAGTTGCTCCAATTTGACTTTCGGCAGCCTCTTTCTCGATACGGCCAAGCCTTCCTCGAGGAGTTCCGTGCCAGTGATTTCGGCATGGGGGTAAGTTTTCTGTATGGCTTGCAGAACAAACCCTGTACCGCATCCAATTTCGAGGAATTGAGTGAGTGGCGAGAAATGCTTTTCGATGGCATCTAAAATCAGACGGTTGCGAGCTTCAAACCACCAGTAACCGGTTTCCAGTTTCGCAAGGATTTCAAAGGCCTCGGGATTGAATCCTCCTTGCTGATTGCTCTGGGGCACCGGGTAATCCTCAATTAGGCCTGCTTTTGTCTTTGCAACCAACCTTCCACCAATTGGCGGATCGTTTCACGTAGGGAGATGCGGATATCCCATGTAGGGAAATGTTCCTTTATTTTGCGGAGGTCGCTATAGTAACAGACATGATCCCCAATTCGGTTTTCCTCCGAGTAGGTGTGCCTTTGGGCTTGTCCGGAAAATTCTTCTGCCAACGAGAAGGCTTCAAGGATTGAGCAAGAATTATCTTTGCCTCCGCCTAGGTTGTAGGTCTCTCCGCTACGAGGGGTTTCGATGAACGCTTCAACGAAGCGAGCTACGTCTACCGCATGTATGTTGTCTCGGACCTGTTTTCCTTTATAGCCGAAAATCTTGTATTCAATATTCTCGAGGTTGCATTTCACCAGATAACTCAGAAAGCCATGCAACTCTACTCCTGAATGGTTGGGGCCGGTCAGGCATCCACCTCTTAGGCAGCAAGTCGGCATGCCGAAATAGCGTCCGTACTCTTGAACCATTACGTCGGCAGCCACTTTGGATGCTCCGAAAAGCGAGTGTTTCGAGCGGTCGATTCGCAAGGTCTCGGGTATCCCTTCGGCGTATGCGGAGTCGGCATATTCCCAACGAGTTTCCTCCTCCACCATCTTGATTTCGTTGGGAGCGTCGCCGTATACCTTGTTGGTCGACATGTGGACGAACGGGGCGTCCGGGCAACTTCGACGGGCAGACTCCAAAAGGTTGAGCGTACCCACGGCATTGACGTCGAAGTCGTCGAAGGGAATGGAGGCTGCGCGGTCGTGCGACGGCTGGGCGGCCGCATGTACGATGGCGTCGGGGCGGACATTGGCGAGCAAAGCCAAGGTGCCTTCTCTGTCTCGTACGTCCAGATCGTGATGATGATATTTGGGAATTGCATCGCGCAGGCGCTGGAGATTCCAAGAGGTATCACCTTGTGGGCCAAAGAAAACGGCCCTTTGATTATTATCGATGCCGTGGATTTCATGTCCTCGCTGACCGAAGAATTCGCATACTTCAGATCCGATGAGACCGGAGGATCCTGTGACTAGTAATTTCATGATGCCGAGAGGTGAGAACGATTGATTTTCAAACGTTCAAGAATTGCCTCCAAGACGAGTTCAACCCCAATGTCCCGAAGGCATCGCAAGTCTTGGTCGCAAGTTTGGCCATCACCTTGGTGAATCCAGCATGGGGAGCAAGATGGCGAGGTTGTGAGGTTTGTGTTTTCCTCGTAACCAAGATTTGCGGGGGTGCGGGAACCACCAAAGATCACTACGCAAGGCACCTTCAGTCCGTTTGCCCCGTGGATGAGGAAACTGTCGGGGCCGACGTGCAACGAGCAGTGGGAAAGCGCAGCCAACGATTCGCGGGGCGAGAGCTTGCCTGCAAGCCGCAGGGCAACGCCTTCAAGCAAGGGCTCCGTGTCGCTGCCGAGCTGGACGATGGAGCAAGTTTCGGCCAAGCCCGCGACAAGTTCTCGCCAATAATCCACCGGCCAGTTTTTCACTGCCTCCTTGCTTTGGCAATTGATGGAAACCAACGGGTGCTTCAAGCCTTGCATGAGATTGTTCGCAACAGCCCTTTCCTCGCTACTTAGATGAATTTCAGCCTCATACTGAAAGTCTTGGATGCCAAGCCTTTCGAGCGTGGGAGCGAGCACGTTTTTTGAACCATTGCGAGAAGTTCGGAGATCAATGTACCAACTCATCACCGAAAAATAGGTTTCAGGTTCGTTGAGAGATTCGATGTTCGGGTCAATTCTGAGTAAGTCAGGATTAGGCGTGATGCAATTGATCCGTAGTCGGGAGTGGCGTTCCTTGAGGTTGCGGATTACGGTAGCCGTCAGCAGGGTGTCTCCAAGAGCCCCGAAACCATCAATTACCGTGAGGCGAATTCCCAGCAAATTCAACAACCTGAGGCGCCGATCTTTCCATTCATTCAATTTCCAGCGGATTTTCGAGAACAGCCAACCGGGAAACCTGGAGTGAAAAGTTCGTCGAAGACTCTGTGTCGAGGATAATGAATTCAAGGTTTCAAGCGACTTCCTCACGCGCATCGGACCCTTGCATGACTTGGATGTAGGTTTTGGCGACGTCGTTCCATTTCCAACGCCTGGTTTTGTTGCGTAATGCTTGGCTGCTTTCGGCCGAGAGGGGACCTTCCCGAAGTCGAGTTTCCATTAAATCGGCTAGGCCTAGATGGCTCGTAGCTGGAAACGTTTCCACGAAGTCCTTCGCTCGATAGCAGTCGATTTGCTCTCGGAATACGGGTAAATCAGATGCGATAACCGGTTTGCCGTGGGTAAACGCTTCGGCCACGGCTAAGCCAAAGCCTTCGTATTGAGAGGGCATCAGAACAGCGAGGCATGAATTGTAGAGATGGGAAAGGGCCTCCTCCGGCACGTCATCGACGGCGACGATTACGCTAGAAAGCTCCTTCTTTCTTTCTTGAAAGAAGCGCCGTGCTCGTTCTGGCAACCGTCGATCCATTGGAACATCGCCTAGCAGTCTGCTGGTGTGCCCTCCGGTTAGAACCAGACGGAAACATAAACCCCGCTCCAAGAGAGTGGAAACGGCTTGGAATAGAACAAGATGGTTCTTTTGCGGATTCGGAGCTGAGGGATAGAGGAAGAAAGGTACTTTTTCATCGATGAATGAAAAATCCGGTCCGTTTTTCGTGGATTCTACAAATGGTCTGTCGGCCGCAAGCAGGACATCATGAACCTTGTCGGCCATTTCGGAGGTCAAGTCGACTACCTCGTTTCGCGTGGAGCCCGAGATGGTGAACACCTGCCGACATCGCAATACCCAATTGCGTAAAGCATTGTCTAAATCCTCGGGGTTGTCATGAGGGTAACTTTCAGCAACTCGTTGCCATGCCAAATCGCAAATGAGGCAGAAGACCGGAATCTTCAAATGTGGGAAAGGTTCTTTGATTGGCCAAAAATAAAAACAATGAGTGCAATTTTGTTTGTGAATGATTTTTCGAAGCCTAGCGTTGTTGCATTTAAGTTCCCATGCTTTGGAAAGGATGGAATGGCTTCTTTTCAAGAGCGAAAGAAATAATGTTCTCGGATGGGTTCGCGACCATTGGAAACTTTCGAACTCAAGAGCTGGATTGCCTTTGAACTCGGAACGAAATCTTTCTAACCGGTGCGGTGGGAGAACCCAAGTGACTTTGGTTTTGAAGTTGTGCGTCCATGCATTGATAACCCTCGTCGTCACTGTTTCCACTCCACCATGAAAGGATTGGGCGTCGGGAACAAGAATGTGCATTCTCTCGTTGGGCAAGGAGCTTTAAACGATTTCGATTTCGGGGAGAGGAAAGATGAACTTGCCGCCGTTTGCGTGGAATTCTCTTTCGCGGGCGAGGATGCCTGCCTTGAAGTGCCATGGCAGGACGAGGAAATAGTCGGGGTTCATGGCTCGGGCTTCTTCTTCCGAAACGATAGGGATGCGCGTGCCCGGTGTGAATTTGCCGAATTTCTCTTCATTGACTTCTGCTATACAAGGAATATCGGCCTCCGTAATGCCACAGAACTGGAGCAAGACGTTACCCTTGGTGGAAGCTCCGTAACCAACGACCTTTTTGCCGTCTGCGACGAGACCCCGCACAAGGTCGGTTAAGTTGTCCCTATGCTCGAACACCCTTTTTGAAAAGTGTTCGTACGGTTCGATGGTGCTCAGTCCCATGCGTTCTTCCTGTCGAAGCAACCACTCTATAACTACGTCGTTGGGAGATAGTGGATTGTTCTGTTTGCCGGCGGTAACGGCGAAACTACCACCGTTCACCGCGTTCATTTGCACGTCGAGCACCTTCAAACCACATGATTCCAAGAGCTTCTTCACCACCCCGAGGGTGTAGTATTCAAGGTGTTCGTGACAAATGGTATCGTAGGCGTTTGTCCTGAGCATCGAGGGCATGTAGCTTTGCTCGAAATGCCATATGCCATCGTCAGCCAAGATGCTGGCGACGTCTCGGACGAAGGAGGTAGGATCTTCCAAATCGTAGAACATCGCGATGGAAGTGAGAATACGCGCTTTTTTGTCGCCGTGTTGTGATCGAAAAACATCGGCTGAAAAGAAATCCGGGATCAATTCGATGCCTTCTTCATAGAACCGACGAAACTTCCGTCCGGTGGGATCGATCCCCACTCGCTGAATGCCGGGGACGTCGTAGGATTTCAGGAAAGTGGCATCGTTGCTGCCCACGTCGACCACCAAGTCACCCGTGTTCAGTGAGATGAATCGCTGGATTTCGCGTGCTTTGGTTTGCAGATGTCCTACCATCGAGGCGTTCAGTCCCGAACGATACCCATAGTTGTCGCCGTACATTTCAGCGAGGTCGTAGGATTGTTTAAGTTGCAAAAGTTCGCTGTCGGGACACCACGCCAACTGAAGCGGGCCAGCGGTAATTGGCTCGTTAGAGTCTTTGGGAAAGACTCCGGTAAGTTCCTGAATTCCCAGGTCAAGGACAATGCGGAGATCCCTGCTGTCACTAATGCGGCAGTTGTCTATTTCGGTATATTTTTGTGCAACGCTCATTCTTCGGGGACGTTTAATTCAAAAGGTTTTCGTAGATGCGTGTGTGTTCCTTGGCCAAACGAGCCCACCCGAATTGGCGGGCGGCGGCCAAACTGCCTTTTCGCAAGGTTTCTCTTAGGGATTGATCATTGAGAATGCGCTCGAGAGCAATCCTCCACGCATCTGGATCATCCTCGTCCACAAGGATACAATTGTCTCCGTCCCGAAGGTCTTCTTCCTCATCGATCGGCTTGGATGCAACAACGGGCAACCCGAATGCCCATGCGATTTGCAACGAAGAACGGCTCGTAGCGGTGCCATTGGACCCCGTTTTATTTCTAAACGGAAGTAACATCGCCGTCATTCCCGCGAGTCGGTGATGAAACCTCTTGTCGTTCAAGTCATTCACTCGACCGGTAAATTCCACCCACGGATCAGTGAATTCTTGTAAAAGCTTAACATGGTGTGGGTTACCCTTTGGATCCATGGGCCCAATAATTTTCCATTCGACCGTCCCATTGTTTCCGTTCACGCGACCCAAGGCCTCACGGACCACGTTGAAATTCATTTTATCGGGATGAACAAACCCAAAGGTCGCGAAACATTGCGAACTGGAGGTCTCTTCATTGGCCAATAATTGAGGATAAACGGGTGAGGAACACCATCCCACGAGGTCAGCCTTGCGGCCAGTCCTGTCAAGTAAGCGGCCAGCTGTTCGACGGTCGCTGCAAATTATGCGGTCGGATTCATCGAGGATCAGTTTTGTTTGTCGCTCGATTTTGGGATCTAAGTGGTACGCATGAAGCGTGACGATTAGCGGGCAACGCGTGCCGCGCGCAAGCTGAAGTGACGCATCACCTTCCATATAGGAGTAAAACTCTTCCTGCAGGTGAACCAAATCGGGATTCTTCCACTTAAGATAATTGCATGCCAATGCTGTGCCGCGCCGTTCCCACTTGTGCCAAGGTCGGCGAAGCGGGACGCCCTGGCAACTGGCGAACGGAAAACTGAACCATCTCTCCTTCCGGCTGAGCCAGATGGGAGAGTATTGTTGATTGTCTTCTTTAATGGCAGGGAGCAAATGTGCAGTATAATCTCCGATGCCGCACGAAATAGGGGGAGAGTTCCCGCTGATCATTAGAATGTTTTGGGCCAAGGAAATGAGGGAGTTCAACCAACGACGTCGTCGAAATTCATGCGTTCAAAAACTTCTAAATGACCACCTCTGGTGGTGTTAACTATTTTGATGTTGTTTTGATCAGCATAGGCGCGTGCGTTTACATATGCTTGGGTGAGATCGTCCAAAGGGGCATTATAAACCACTTCACCAGGTTCACGGTATCCTTTGATGAAGTGGTTGACCTGGTTTTCTTTGACAACCACCTCGGAATTGGCAGGTAGAGGCTCCTCGCCCGAATAGTGGTGGTCGCAACCAATTATATATATGGGATTTGCTCCTAGATGCACTGCTAATTGTAAATTGATGTAAGTCACTGAATATCCATTGAATATTCCTGAGTTGAAATTGGGAGAAAACCCGGGTGAATCCAAAAAGGGATTTTGAACCGCCCCTTTGACCTTCCAGGTCCGTATTTTAATAGATGAATTTGGCTCGCGAGGTAGATATGGCGTGTTTTCTATGTGTGCCAAATCGAAATAATCAGGAACTACATGTTTAATCTTTTGCCAAACCAAGGGATCAGCTATCGTAAAGTACGTCGGTCGCCATTTGGTGTGCTTGAATGCGAGATATATTTTATTAGATGCAATGGATATCTCGTTTTGGATTTTATCCAGGTCATCAAAGTTGAGACTTGGGCCATTTCCTATGACAAAAATTCTTTTTCCAGCATGCAGGTTTCGAAGCCTGTTAAAGTATAAGAAGTTTTGTAAATTCGGAATTACTTGTCTTGTGGATTGAAGAATTGAAGACAGCCTTTGGCGAAACCACCTAGCCTTTTGGCGTAACGTCATGTAGATGTTTTGGGAGGCACGGGCATGGCAATCACGCGATCGCCATTATACGGATTTCTTTTTCGTTAGGAAGAGGCAGAAAGGACAACTGAGCAAGTTCCGAGAATCTTCAAAGTGGATGATTCTAGTGGAGAAGCTGTTCTTTGCATGGCGAAGTATCCTGCTCCCCAGTGTGCTTGGGTCGTAGTGCCTGGAGAATATGGGGTATTCGTGCTCCTTGGATTTGGTGTTGCAGATTACAGCGGCATCTTCGTCGAAATCTGGTATACGCTCTTCGCGCAACATTTCTGCCGTTGAGGTGCCGACGTAGGGTTGCGAGGAAAGAAACAATGGGATGATGCACACTTTGCCGCCGGGGCGCAGTAGACGTGAAGCTTCTTGGATGAATCCCTCGTCCGCCTTGTTTTCGAAATGCTCGAAGGAATTGTGTAGAGTCATCGCATCGATACTTTCCGCGGGGAGAGGAACATCGGCGGCATTAGACCCTATGATTTCACCGTTCACCCCGGGCTCGTTCAACAAATCTTGTCTATAGACTTTCTTAATGCCGTAATGTTTTTTCGCTACGTCGGGCATCTTGGATATTGCTGAAGCGACGTCCATCAGCACTTCTGAACCTTTAAGTTCAAGCAATTCGAAAGAGAGGTAATGCTCGAGACATTTCTTTTGATGCAGATCCTTGTAATAATTTGGAAAATCCTTTCCGTAAGTTTGTTTTTCCCATTCAGCGAATGCATCGTAGTCAATCGCATGTCGCTCGACCTCCACGCCCTCTCGCTCGAATTGTTCGATAATGGTTAATGGGCTTGTTGTCGGAAAGTCGTCCAGTAATCCGTTTCGCTTTCGGATCAATTCATTGAACTCAGCCTCTAGCCTGCTGCGTTTTCTTGTATTTCGCCACTGATTTATATGCCATTTGATTTTTCTTATCATAGTAGAAAGTAAGTTTGCCTATCCAAAGATTACAGCTCTGCTAAATTATCACACACTGCCATGATCCAAACCATGTGAGTGCACTCGACGACATTGTAGGAGTCGCTGTCCAACCACAGGTTGACGCGACCGAGTTGTCGAAGGGGGTTGTCGGAACTAAATCCCGTGAAGGTGGCTAGGGAGATTTTTGCGCTCTGACAAAAACGAGCTGCTTCCACAACGTTGGGAGAAGACCCGCTGGAACTAATGAGCACCACGCAGTCGCGAGAATCCGCGTAGGCTTTGAGCGCTTCTTTAATCCATGACTCATAGCCGTAGTCATTGCCGAAACAAGTGATGAGGTCCGCTTCGTTGAAACAGATTGAACGGATTCCGCATTGCTTGGTGAAATCAACGGCTGCGTGACTCGATATTGCAGCGCTGGCGCCATTGCCTGCGAAGATCAATTTACCGCCATTGCCTTTCGTTTCGATGATTAAATCACGAAACGATTTCAGTTCTGCCGATACGTTTGTTTCCAGCAGAGATTGGCGATAAGCTTCCATATAGGAGAGGAACCAAGAATCCGATTCTCGGTTGGAAGATGAGTCGGATGGAGTGGGGTCGGTCATGATGGTTTTGGGGCTGTCGTCCGTCGAAAAATTACGATTATCTTATTTTCGAAAACTTTATTAAAATACATTCTACCATCTTTTTCGAGACTAGGGGGATGCCATTCATGTAGCGTTGAATTTGGTTGGGTTTGACTCATGAAAGGCAGGATGGCATTAGCTCCACGTTTGCGTTTGGAGATGGCCATGGATTCGGACTTCTTACTCAATATGACGTAATCGGGTTCGATCTTCGCGAAATCGCGATGTCTGGTGGAGAGCAGTTCGGAAACATCCTCGCTGCGTTCCCGTGAGTTGTGGAAGGAACCTGGGACCAAACCGTAGTATCCTTCGTTCGAATATGCATATGAATTACCCAAGGAGCCCGATTGGAAACAGTGATACTGAAGCTGGATGCTCCGTGTGCCGTATCCAAAATAGAGCTTTTCGTCTTGAGCGATCTCAGTTTCAAGGTAGTTGCGAGCAGCCGTTATGGCAGGCGGCACGCGGTTAAAACGCACCTCGTAGACCTCTGCTCGATGGATTCTCAAGGCGAGTCCGGCGATGACGACGATCGTTGCCAGCAGGGCGAGGTGGGAGTAGGATCGGAGATGGTGAGGTAATATACGTCGAGGCAAGTTGAGATGAGCCAGTGAACATCCTATTGCGAGGGGGAACAGGTATTCCACCACGGCGGCGTAGCGTTGTTGCACGTGAGGGGCGATGCCCGTTGTCCACAAGAGGAGGAGTACTGCGGAGTGACAGAGCATAAACACCGTTAGGAGGGGCGGGGGGTTGCGATGTTTTAGAGCAGTGCCCGTCAGGTAGATGAGGAGCAAGAAGCCGATCGCCAAACCCAAGGGTAGGAAGTCGATGCGAATTGTTTCCGATAATACGCCGATGCCATCGAAAAAGCGTTCCAACGCAGTGCCTCGCAAGGGATGATCGAGCCAATTCTGATAATCGACCGAGTCGGAACCGACGAGGGATTGATAGAGGCGTTTTGCAACATAGAAAAGGGAAGAAACCGATGCGACAATGCTCGCCAAGCGAAGTTTATTTTGCAGACATAGCCAAAGGGCGAGATACCAACCGAAGAGGAAGTATTCGTGTCGAAACAAAGAGGCGATCAATAGGCAGCAGGCGGCGGCTATGACTCCCCGGGTTTCGGTTTTGCATTTGATGACGAAGCATGTGGCTAGCAGGACGAACAGGATGCCAATGGGTTCCGCATAGGTGTTGAGCGAGTGGTTGACGAAGAATTGGTTGCCGATTAGCAGGGCGACCGCGAAAAGGGCTGCGTAGTCGCCGGCTTTTCTCCGGACATGAAACCAACCGATTAACGCAATGCCATAGCTTGCCGCTAGATTAGCGAGTTGAAAGATCGTGTCTGGTTTGATGTCGAGCGTAAGCCATCCTGAGGCAATGGTCGCAATTGCGAAGACAGCCGAATTGCCCATGGCGCTGATATGTTCGAATTGCTCGGTCATCGCAAGTAAGGGATCGTTCGCCATGTAGAGTGCCATGGAGGCGTATTTGGCTGCGTCGCCGTAATCGATATCGATGCGACCAGCGAGAATTTGAAAGGCGGAGTAGGCGAAACAACCGACTAGGAGAAGAGTGACCGGTCCAATCGAAAGGAGCCTTTGGTGGATAGGAGCGTCGTTTGTGTCAGGCAAGGTGTGGCGCGAATGTTCCAGTAGCTCAGTCATGGGAGAGTTTTGCTGTCGTACCAACGCAGACGGGTCTTGTGATGGATGCTTGACTCGGAAAGGGAGCGTTCGATGGCTCGAAAGTCATGCGAGTCAAAATACAAACTGTCCACTCGCCTGGACGGGTAGGGAAAACGGAAGCCAAGAGTTGAAGTGAGGAGAGCAGTTTCTATCGATGCAGAATCTCGGCGTCGGAGCAAACCCTTGAGTTCCATGGGCCTTGGATCAACTTTTCCAAATGAATGTTTGGACATCTTTTGGGTAGCTTTACCCGTTATAAGCCATGCATCTCGAATGGGATTATTTTCAATCCCTCTCATTCAGGTCATTCCATGCATCCAGGTTGCTTTGTTTCGCGACCACCGCATCCGGCTGAAATGCCAATTCTTTCATTCGTTGAAGGTAAATGGGAATGTCCTGAGGGCGACCCCACAAGTCGGGGCTAACCAAGCAGTTGCGAAAGCGAGAAAGCACGCCTGTGGAATTTGCATCAAGCGGAAGAGAAGTGTTTACGTCGATCCAAGTCCAATCCACGACCCCTTCGAATTGCTTGACTGTATCGAGTCCCTCCACCTCCGAATAACGTACGGCCATTGCTCGTTCGCCTTTCTTGCTCGCCTTGTATAAATAGGGAAACTCTACGTCCAAAAGGAAGCAGTCGGCTATGCCGCGCTGGCGCAGAGCCTCCAGAGCCCTGGCTTCGATGCCGGTTTCCTTGATGTTTACCACCAGAAGACCGTGTTCATATTCTGCCAAATAATCATCGAATCGTTCGCCTTCTTGAAAAGGATCGTGGTGTAAAACCAATTCGTTCCGCCATGCACGGACATCGATTTCGGCGCCGTAGTTCCGCGGCAGTTGGCGTAGCTCCGCAACGGTGTTCACCCGATGCGCCACCAAGCTTGTGATTATATTGGCTTCTTGGGGCAAGGTCACGAGGAAGCCTTGCAGGGTTTTGAGCACTTGGTGAATTTGATAATGCCGACTATGAACCCGATAATGGTTAAGAATTTTTTCACAATGGTCGCTGCGGATTTGGATATTCCGTGTTGTCGATTATCGAATCTCACGTCGATCGATTGTATATTCAGGTTTTGTTTTGACGCTATGAAGAGCACGTAGGGATCGAAGGCGAAGTTGTTAACCGAGCAGGTCATGCTTTGCAGGAGGGATTGGTGGAAGACTTTGGGTTGACCGTTGATGTCTTCAATTTTCAACCCCGTGAGGATGCGGGTTACGAAACTGAGACCTCGGGTAGTGAGCAATACTTTGTCTCTTCCGGGTCTTCTCCCTTTTACAATATGTTCTTTTGGGTCGCATTCCCCCGAACGATAGAGTTCAAAAGCCCGAAAGACGTCTTCGGGAGGAGTTTGGGCGTCCGCGTGGGTAAAAGCGAGAATTTCTCCTCCTGCCTCTTCGAGACCGGATCGGATGCCATGGCCATACCCTTTGTTTTTCTCGATGCGATGAGGTTTTATGAAGCGATTGTCTTCGTGGGCTGTTAGTTTTTCCAAAACGGAAGCGGTGTGATCGGTGGAGCCATTGTCGACAAGTATTAACTCGAAATCCCACTCTTCCGTGAACTTGCGGAAACGATCCACCAAGGTAGGCAGGTTGTCCGCTTCGTTGAAACAGGGCAGTACGATGCTGTATTTTGTCACGAGACCTCGTCTCGAGGATGACCTTGGTAGGGATGGTGTTTCATGGCGTAGAAATATTCTTCCCAAGCATTGAACATGTTGAGTTCGAAGGGAGTGCCAAAGCAGATGAATTTTTCGACAGGAAGAACTCGTACGTCGAAACCTCTTTCAATTAGTTGGTTGAGGCTCGTGCCGACGTAGAATTCACCATTTACCCTTATGTTTTTGGCTATCATATCCTTGGCGCTGCTGCAGAAATCTCTCGCTTTGCGATAATAAAAGCTGCCGACCACCGCGTGATCTTTTTCCGGCGTGTTGCTGATGGTGCGTTTTTCGACGACTTCCAGAACCCGGTCTCCATCGACTCGGCAATATGCAAAGCCTTCGGGATTTTTGTTTTCCATGGGATTAAGATGGAAAGTGAAAACAATTGCATCCACGCTTTCGGTTTTGCGCAGGGAGTCGAAAACGTCTGTGGGATAAACGATTTGATAGTCTATGCTGGAAATGAGGAGTTCATCTTCGGGTTGTGTTTCTTGTTCCGCGAGTAGGCAGGTGCAGGCTTGGCCTTCCGTGTTTTCCGTCACGGTGATGATCGTTGGATTGGGGCAGTACTGGCGAGTTTCTCGCTCGAAAGGGAATTGGTCTAGGAAGTTTTCTCTGCACAGGAAGACGTATTTTGCGGCCTCTGGAAAGGAGCGCAGCGCGGCCATGAACATCGGCATCCCGAGAATGGGAATGAAAGGCTTGGGGAGACGATAGCCGTCTTGGGTGAAACGACTGCCGAGTCCGGCCATTGGAATAAGGCTAACCATGACCTTGGATACTGGGCTCTTGAAAGAATCGCTGTGCGTCGTTGGCGAAATAATCCGACCAAAAGAGGTATTGGCGATAGTCTTCTGGAGTTCCCCAGCAGATGAAGTTTTCGATGGGAAAAGTAGTGACTCTCAGGTCGTCTTCAACCATGGGGTTGAAGATGAGGCTCAAGTAGTACTCCGAGCCTACGCTTTCTCCCCGATCAAGGACGCCTTGGGCGTATTTCTTGAAGAGATCCCAAGCAGCCACGTAGTAGACGCCGCTCGAAGCGGGCTCGAGTTCACGCTTTGAAGTAAAGGGCTCTTTTTCTCTTAGTTCGAGCATGTTGCCAGCTTCGTCGCAACGAAGGTAAGCGTAATAGGTGGTACCAAAGGAAGCGGGCTGAAAGCCATAGAATACCGGTATGCCACCATCCGCTCCGTGGACGCTTTGCAAGTAGCGGGGATAATTCCATCGCTGAAAGAAGTCGCAGTAGGAAAAAAGGACGGGCTCGTCTTTATCGACATGGGGGTCAGCAGCGAGAGTCGACACAATGGGGCCTTGATCGTGAGGCGGTATGGGGACGATAATCGAACGCGGGGCAGCTTCTTGAAGAATGGTTCGATATTCTTGGGATTGTGCGTGCTCTTCGCGAACCACGAAAATAAACTCGTCCTCGGGATCGAACATGTCGCATACCCACTGGATCATGGGGCGACCATCGATAGGCAGGAAGGGTTTGGGTATTTCGTAGCCAACTTCCTTGAATCGGCGAGATGCTCCGGCCATGGGGATTATGACTTTCACAGGGAAGAAGAAGCCGGGTTCACAGTGTCAGGAGAAAGGCTCGCTTCGATCGCTTCAGTAAGTTTTGACGCATCTTCGAGAACATTCTGAGGCAGGGTGAGCAGTTCAGCTCCGGCAGCAACGAGTTCGGTGACGTTGTCGAGGGAGACGTCTCCGTCCACTGCGATTTGAAGGGTTCGCCCGCTCTGATCGCGCCAATCGCGAAGTCGTTCGATTTTTCGTAGAACTTGTGGAGTCATCTTTTGGTCGGGGAAACCGGGATTGCTCGTCATGATCAACGCGTAGTCAATTTCCTCTATTACGTATTCGATAAGATCTAGGTTGGTGCCGGGATTCAGAGCCAAGCCGGGGCGGTGTCCCAATTGACGGAGCGCCACTAGGTCGCGATGGAGATTGCGACAAGCCTCGTAATGAATGGCAACTCGAGATGGTGGAGGGGGCAGGTATTCGAAAATACGCCGTGGTTCTTCCACCATGAGGTGAAGATCGAGTGGCAACTTGGTTTGTTCAGTGATTTTCTCGACAAGATGCAGCGGCATGCCGAATTCTGGAGAGAAATAACTGTCGCCGACGTCGTAATGGAGATAATCGGCGCCGGCATCTTCGCTTTGCTTGAGGTTCTTCTCCAGCCTGCCCCAATCCATGGAGACTAGGGTGGGTGAGAGTTGGATCTTGTTGCAGGCCACAAAATTCTGTTTCGAGCAGCTTGTTCAGGGAGAAACCGGTGTCAGTATCAAGTAGCCTGACTCAGTGACTCTTTTGGTGAAGCCATCCGGAGTCTGAAGGTCGGTGCTTTTTGCGATGATTGCTGAAACCGGTAACTCGATTAGCAGATCTGCGATTTTCATGTCTTTATACTGTTTCCGAATTACCTTTAACTGCGCTTCACGATCCGAGACCGACATTTCTTTTTTGTAGTTGATCAACCAATTGCCGAGCCCGGGCTCAATTAATTCTCTATTAACAAGCTGGCGACCCTTGAAGGAATCGTTGCTCAAGAATTGAGGGTTTGGCTCGAAGAACTTCATGAGCTTTTCTTCCGGCCAATCGAAGATTTTAGCATATAATAGGATGCGTTCGCGGATACGCTCTTCCTCTATTTGGTTTGAAGCCGAGCTGGGTAACAATGAAACTTGTTCGGAGACCGCGGAAACAAGGAGGTTGGGGATCAGGTCCTCGAATACTACGATGGTGTTTTCGGGCAAGTTGATTTCCTCTGCGAGGTCGAACTGCTTTTGCACCTCGAGCATGGGCCCAACCACATTGTCTTCATGAGAGCGGTATATGGCGAAGGAGTTGCTCCAAACGAACACGCAATACACTGCGATTCCCACCGAGGTCCAAGCAATGCGTGGCTTGTGCATTGCCTTGTGAAGCAATCGAGCGACTTTTTCTCGGATTCGTGTCCATTCTTCGTCATGGGGAATGCGCCGCATTGGACGTTGAATGGAGATGAAATGAAGAAATGGGACAAAATAAAGAAAACGAAAGAACAGATTTGAGATGCGATGGAAGTAGAGTTCGGGATCGATCAAATTCCCGCTTAACAATGGCAGAGCTCCTATGAAGAGATCGACCGACAAAGCGATGAAGACAGGGCCGAAACGATGGAAAAGCTCATGTTTGTCGGCACGGAAGATGACGAAGGTCAAGGCTAGCAGGATAAGCGGAATGCCATGTGACGCGAACCAACCCCAATCGCTTGTCACCAAGTAGCCGCTGGTCTCCGGTGCAAACATCTTGTCGAGCATCTGCTGTCCGACTGCAGAGTTCAGCGCGATCAGGAAAGGAACGGCGCAGGTTCCCGCCACCAAGAGTAGAATTCCCCATTGAAGCAAAATGGCTCGTAAATTCAGCGTGCCCTCGGATTTGCGTATTTCGTAAGGAATCCAGAGAGCGAAGAAGGCAACTCCTGCTATGAAGTTGAAAGCGTAAACGTGAATTTGAAGCCCCCATAAGAGCGCTAGCATTGCAATTCGTCCGTTAGATGGGCGTGTGCTTCCAATGGTGACGAGGAAGGCGAATAAAAAGCAGGCCAGAGAGATTCCCGGAAAAGGAAAGCGGGAGATTTCAGGCATGCGGGCGTAGACTAGAGCGGACCATTCACCGGATTGCATCACCTCGATCAAGGTCGGGCCGAAATGAAACCCCGAGAAATATCCAATGCCCAGCAACCCAAGTAGAATGGCCCAAGTCTTTGAAACGAATCGAGAGAAGATCAGGTAAGCCAACCAGAAATTGAGAACGGGCAGAACTCCGTGGCATAAGAGCAGGAAACAGTTGGCGTTCCCCAGAGCCACGAATTTCAAGAGCATGGCTGCAATGAGAAGGCTTAGCGATGGAAACACGGAGATGCCGGACAATCCTTGGTCGAAAGCGGGAGCATAGGGAAATGGCGTTCCAACTGAGAAGGCATTCGCAAAAGGTAGATAAGCAACGTTCTCTTCCCACCTGATTGCCGAGACACCTAGAACTCCGTGAAGATGGGGCCATTCGCTGTAGAGCAGTATCAACAAGTCTCCCATCGAAAAGGTGATCAACAGCAGAATCGACAGACCCCAGATTGCAAACAAGGGCAACCGCTCGGAGGACAGTGAGCCGGAAGGCAGCAGTTTTCCAAGTATGTTCACGAGGGTCTTTGGTTCACAAGGACACCTGTCCGTTGGATGCAGTTACGTTGAAAGTTCCTTCGGGAGAAAGCTGTGAACAAACCACTTTGCCGCCTGCTGCTTCCACCAGAGCGAGTCCCGCGGCGACGTCCCACAGGAAGACCTTTTCCTCGTGGTAGACTTCCCATGTCCCTTGGGCGACGTAGGCAAGCGACATTGCGGCGGAACCGATCATGCGGATTTTCTTGAAACGGCGTACCTTGGAAATGAACTCCGCCAAGTCCTCAGGATCGTAGCTTCGTCCCGTGGGAAAACCTGTAGCCAGCACCGCTTGTCCCGTTTCGTTTACCGAGGATACTTCCATGGGATTCCCATCGAGAAAGCTTCCTTGGCCGACAATTCCACTATAAAGACGATCCTTGTTCAAGTCGAGGACCACACCCAAGGCAGGCGCTGCATCCACCCATAGCGCGATGGAGACGCAACATATGGGAAAGCCACGGGCAAAATTCATGGTGCCGTCTAGAGGATCAACGATCCAGCAAGGTCCTTGCTTCGGGAGTTCAGGCACGACGCCGGCTTCCTCGGAAACGGTGGGGTATGGGCTGGTGGAGAGATGGTCGAGGATGAGGTTTTCCGCGGTTACGTCGGCTTCTGTTTTCAAGTCTTTTCCCTCGCGTTTCGTCACGACGGCATCCGAGAAAAAATCTCGTTTGAGAATTTGGGCTGCGGCTGCAGCCGCTTTTTCAGCCAATTTCAATTCGGCTTGTAATGAAGAACCGTTCACTTGTCTGAATAAATGAGAGGCCAGAGAGTTTCGGCGATCCTCAGGTCTTCCTCGGTTTTGATGATATGGGAAGCCATGGGATTAATCGTGAAAAAATCAACTTTCCCGTAATAGGTGGCGCATTGATTTTCTTCTATTGCGGAGAGGTAGGTGGATCGGCGCCATCCCGTGATGCTCCAGGAAATGCGTTGAATGGGTCGTAGATCTTGAGAGTTCGTCTTTTCAGCAAAGGAAAAATTGACTGGCTTGCCGTCCAATGCGCATTCGATTAGAACTTCTTCGCAACTGAGCATGACGTCCGCGTTTCCTTTCATCATGGCCTGAACGAAACTCGTGATTTCTTTCGTTTGGAGCAAGGGAGCGATGCTGTGTACTTGGAAAACGTATTCGCAAGGGTGAGATTGCAGAAATTCCGCCAAGTATTCTTCACTGGTTGCTTCGTTCGATCCGAGCGCTTCGGGCCTTTTATGAAAGGCGACACCTTCTTTCTCGGCGATTTCCGCGAAAGCATCGTGTTCCGAGTTGAGCCATACTTCGTCGAAAACTTCTGCCGCTAGGCATTTGCGTACAGCTCTGGTCACGAGAGGGATGCCCGCAAGTTCCCGCAAGTTCTTTCGAGCCAGTCGTTGGCTTCCCATGCGGGCGGGAATCATGGCGAGCTTCATTTGCTCTTGATTAAATCCACTGATGAGGAACGTGCACGATGCCGTGTCGAAAAAGATCACTCTCTTGGTTGCGAGAAGTCACTTGGAATCGAACCATGGGGCGACGATGAAGGTATTCCGGGCCGTCCTGCACCACTGCGACCAAGACGTAATCCCCTGGAAGCACACTGAAGTTTTCAATTCTTACTCTACCTTCCACTAATTTACCTTTCGCTTGTACTTGGAATTCGTCCAACTCGTTGTTGATCGTAGCCAGCAAAGTGCCATCTTTCTTGTAGAAGCGAAAGGTAAGGTTAACTGGGCGAGGGTTGGTGGTTTCGAATGAATATTGAATAATAAAGGGATCGATCGAGGAGAGTTTTTTGGTAGGTTGTCCGTCTAGATCTGTCAGCGACACATGCAGTTGACTAATTTGCGGATGTTCTTCGACGACTGGCCCAAAGGCGTATTTCCAACCATCCTGCTTGTTGTTTTCCTTAATACTTTCCTGTTCTTGAGAAAATTGCAGATAAGCCCGTGACATTTCCTTGGTTTCGCCTACGTCGTGAACGAAGCCTTTTTCCAGCCATAGGCATCGATCGGCGTATTGGGTGATATGAGCCATATTGTGAGAAACCAAAATGGAAGCCACTCCGGAACGCTTCAGTTCATTTATTCGCGCGAGGCATTTGGATTGAAAGCCGAAGTCGCCGACGGCAAGCACTTCGTCGAGCAGGATTACGTTGGGGGAGAAACGAGTGGCGATCGCGAAACCAAGCCTCACTGCCATACCCGAACTGTAGCTTTGAACAGGTGCATCTATGAATTCGCCTATGCCGGCAAAATCGAGAATTTCCTCCATGCCATTGTCCACGTCCTTTTTAGTTAGCCCGAGAACTGCTCCGTTGACGTACACGTTCTCCCTTCCTGTAAGCAAAGGATTGAAACCCGCCCCCAAGGCGATCAACGCACCCACTCTGCCCCGTACCTGCAAACGACCGTAATCAAGCTTCATGAGGTTGTTGATGATCTTGAGCAAAGTGGTCTTGCCTGAGCCGTTGCGTCCGATGAGACCAAGGCATTCGCCGCGCCTGAGGTTGAAGGACACTTTGTTCAGCGCCCAGAATTCTTCTTTTCGCAAGTGAGTTTTGGATCCATTCGAGCCTATGAGATCGGAGCCAATATCCAAGGCTCCGTACCAAAGTGATCTCCGCAGTCGTCGGCAAAACTTTTTGCCTAGGTTTTCCGCTTGGATCAGGACGTCGCTCATTCAAGCCCCCATTCTGCCAATCAGGTGTGGCATGGAGATGCGATAAAAGAGGAAAGCAAGAACGACCAATATTCCGGAAGTGCCTGCGACAATCACGAAACTTTCCATTTGCAGCGTAGGTTCCGAGATTAGCCAATTGCGGGTTGTGAGCAGGATGGGGCTGACCGGGTTCCACTCGGCCACGGTAGCGGCGATACCTTCTTTCGGTAGAGGGTAGAGCGCGGGCGTCAACAGCATCCAAATGCCTGTTGCAAGTCCCAGGCCGCGTTGTACGTCGCCGAAAAGCATCGCGAGGGGAGTGAGCAGTAAACCAATGGCGAGTCCGAGCAGGATCAGTCCTAGGAATCCCAATGGAAACCACAAGATGGAGGCAGTCACGGGAATCTCGAAAATGATGAAGACTGGAATAAGAAGAAGGAGCCTTATGAAAAAGTTGAATATCACTTCTCCAAGCCCGGAGAGTACCAGCGCTTCTCTGGGAAAGTTCACTTTGACCAACATTGCCTTGTTGATGCCAACGGACTTGATGGGACTGTTGAGAGCATCGACGAAGTTCTGCCAAAGTAGGGTGCCAAGCATGGCGTAGGCAGCATAGGGTATGGGGGTTTCTCCGATGGACAGGATGTTTTGAGCGTTGAGGAAAGTGAAGGTCAGGGTGGTGAACAAAGGAGGCAGGAAAACCCAGAGGTAGCCAAGGAAGCTCTGTCGATACGCCGCTTTCAGGTCTCGACAGAAAAGGCTCCAAGCAAGCTCCCGGGAGGCGAGGATATCCTGAAAGAACTCGCGGATAAGCTGACCCGGTCTCCTCATGGGAGATTCAGCCGAGATAACTGTAGTCTTCACTGGGAGTTTTGCAAAGTAATCATCAGTGGACGACCGAAATGCGTTCACTCACCTGCGCTTGGAGTTTGGCCAAGGCTTCTGTCTTTGTCTTCACGTTGGTTACGCACAACGCAATCATCGTGCCTCCCGTGTTCCGCCGCCCTTCCCATGTACTTAATACACGGTTCTTGAAATCATACCCTCCTTGTGGGAAGGAGGGAAATTTGTCTCCTTCAATTTTTTTGGGCCAAAAACATCTGAACACGAACACAGTTTGCTTTATTTTCCTATCTTCCAGCACCAAGTCGTGTTCGAATTGATAGCACTCGAAAGGCACTTTGTAATTGCCGACGTTCACTATGTGATCAGGTAATTTGCCCGGAGATGGCTTTAGACCTGTCAAAGGTAGGCAAGCATCGGGGGAGTGAGTGGACAAAACTGCCTTGCAAGCGCCTCCTTTTGCCCAGGAACAAGCAAATCCTTGCCAATATTCCAGAGTGGGGTCGAACTCCTCTTGCCCTTCTCCCTTTGCTTGCCATTGTATGGATTGCGCCTCTTCGTAGTGCAATTGTGTTCTAATTTGTTGAGAAGGCTCGTTCTCAACGCTAAAGACGCTCCCTGTCGCGAAATCGATCTGAAGTGTCGGAACGTCTTCCATGTGTTTTTCTTTCAAGTAGTAATGGAAGTAGGAAACGATCAAAGTGGCCGCGATTACAGTTAAGCCACCGATCGAAAAGCCAAGGGGAGGCGCCGTACGAATGGCTCCCCAGTCATATGTTTCTTCTCCCAAGGAGCTTCTTTCTGTCCGTCCTTTTAACAATTGGGAACAAATGAAAAGCGCGATCAGGATGCACAAGGTTTCAACCAATCCTGCAGCATCATGCCACTTGGCGACGAAATCCAATTTCCCTCTCGCGGCGAAGATGGCGAGAAAGAAGGCGCGAGCTACGTTGGCGAAGAGCGCAAACGCCAAGCCCAGAAAACAAAATTGAAGGCGATGAGAGAGGGAGAACCTGAAATAATGACCAAGGAAGAGACTGACCACCAAGGAGGCCTGCAGACCACGAATACCACTGCAAGCTTCGTCCACGCCAACTTGGCCGAAGGGCGGGGCATTGATGACATGGCCTTGTAATTCGACGTGATACCCAAGCAAAAGTAGCAAATCCACGATGATTTCACTCACTCTTCCTTGCAACCAGAGGGTGATTTCCAGTTCTTTTGCCAGTGGCAGAGGCACTGCAACTAGAAAGAAGAGAATGGGGAAAGCCAATGCTTTGACCCTGCCCCAGCCGCCGTCATTATGAAGCATGGCAACGGTGGTGAGCATGGCGAGCCCCACCAGCACGACGTTAATCAGTCTCCAATCCGAATTAGCTTCCCTGATAATCCAAGCCGGGAAAAAAAGTATTATACTCAAACTACCAAGAATCCACAGCCATAGGTTAGGCTTTTTCCTGTCCTTGGAAGCCGTGCTGGTTATGCTTGGATGATTTGTCTTGAAGGCAAGATACAAGCATATGAACGGGACCAGCCATCCGTGAGCGTATTGTGGGTTGATTCTCCATGACATGCTTAATTGCAGGCATACCAACAGCCAGATGGCTGCCAGCAGAGCCATGCCTAGTCTCGGTCGCAAGATTGCGTATGCTTCTTGCATGCGATCCTTGCTGTCCGGGTTATCTGTGGCTGACTCCGTCTCTGGTTCAATATCAAGGATCTCTGGAGTGGTTCCCGACTCCGGCGTATTCTCGGTGGCGGGGGGAGGTGATTCCAGTTCCGCTGCAGGCGTCGTTTCGGGGTTTGGAGTCGCAGTTTCCGACTCCGGTGTCTCCTCGCGCTCGTTAGCGGATGGTTGTTCCGGTTGGGGATCTGTTTCTGATTCGCTCAAGGTTGCTCGACTAACTTGGATGGCGGTTCGATGACGTCACCGAAGAGCATCGGAATTGCATTTTCTTCGGCCTTTGTTTCGTAAGGTTTTTTCGAGAGTGTTTCCAGCAACGCGATTGAATCTTCGGTTTGGTTGCTGCGGCTCAAGGCGATTGCATAGATTCGAGCCCAACTTGGCCTGACTCTTTCCCAGTTTGTTGGTCTTGAGGAGCCCGAAGGAGTCTTCAGTACGGAGAGGGCTTTGACAGGAAAATCCAAACGTAAAAGAGCCAGTGCATTGGTTACGCGGAACTGTAGATTTAGTGGGTTCTCTTTCAAATGCTTGCCGGAAAACTCACGCCATTCTTGCAGTTGCGGCGGAGAAGGTTCTGGAGAGAGCAGGTTCCAGTAAACAAGAGTGTTTTGCAGGCTCAAGTCATCGGGCTCGGAGTCAGCCATGGCTTTCGTCCATGATTGGATTTCCTTCAAGGGAGCGAACTTGCCCTTGTAGGTTAACAGTTGTTTGGCGCAAAAGGCTTTGTAGGAAGGTTCCTCGAACAATCTCTCCAGAATGAATTGCAGACTTTCTTGGTCTCCCGATATAAGAAACCAATTGTATATATTCTGGACTCTTTCCTCGTCTTGATAAATCGAATCGACCAAGCTCGTGAGTCGAACTTCAGTCTCTTTAACCGTTTGCAAGTAATCGATTAGGATTCTCGCGTAATTCAGCTCCATCTCTTCATCAAAGATGGTGAAAATTGCTTCTTTCTTGGCCACGGCTTTTGCCACGCTTTCATGGAGAACCAGCTGCCGATCGGGAGACCACCATTCGATTCCTTTTTGCATCAGGGGGTGCTCCATTATATCATGTTCGTTGGCCATTGATGCGCTTCTTGCCATTTTTGCTCTGGCGCTGAAGGCATCTCGCCAATGCTCTTCGAGAATAGTTGCTTCATCGAGTGTTCTTTCCAAGGCTTCGAAGTCTCCTAAATTAGCCAAGGCCCCCAACCGAACCTTCACTAGCTTTTCCGAGCCACTAGCACGTTTCATCGGCAAGGCCTTCAATATGTTATCCTCCAAGTGATGGGCTCCGAGCCAGTGGCAGTATTTTTCAAGGGCCGCATCATCCAACAACAGATCAAACTGCTGGTCGAAGTGGTTGCCGCATCGCTCGATAATCCTCTTGCGAACCTCCTCGTTGCCTCCCGCCAAGCTCAACTCCATTGAATAGAGCGCGCATTTTATGATCAGCCTCTCTTCACTGGCGTCGTGCTTGCGATCCAACAGCTCGTGAAGCCGCCTTATCTCATCCTTCGTACGCTGCTTAACCAAGTGCAACCCACGGAAATGTCCAATCGCGTCCAAGGCTGACTGGCCTTCACCTTCCGAAAGTTTTCGCAGCAACTTCTCGGCTTCCTCGAACTCGGGGATAGTCTTGTCTTTTGATTCCTTTTGAAGGCTTATGGCGAGCCGACAGAAAAACAGATCGAGCCATGTGTCTTGCCCCTTTACTTTTTCTCGCATTACCTTGACCGCTTTCAGGGCATTTGCGACTTCCCCGAATTCGGCAATATAACCTGCCAATGCCTTGCGGAAGGGTATGCTGTCGGCAACGGTTTTGTCCTGAGCCAAGTCTTCCAGTTGAAGTTGAGCGATTTTCAGGAAGGCCTTGTGTGTTTTTTCGCTGGATGTGTGCTTCAGGCCCATGGAGGCTTGCAATTTCTTGCTGCTCTTGGCGCTTTCCAACGCCAAATCGACTACATGCAAATGGTCTTCGGCGGAGGCATCCGGCCTAGTCGCAATATCGGCCCATTCCTTCAATCCGGTAATGGGATCCACCTTATAGTACACCAATGCTAGATTACGGTGAATTTCCATATTGCTTGGGGCGAGCAGGAAAGCTTTTTCAGCAGTTGTCACAGCATCCTCTTCCTCGAGGCCCACTTTCTGGATTTGGCCTATGGCTTGGTATCCTTTGGATTGCTCCAAATACTTTTCGGCACGCCAACTTTTCAGCGATGGCATGAAGTCCTCCGAGCGAAAGAAGCCAACGACAAAAATCAACATTATCGTCATTATGAGATAATAAAGTATGGGGTTGTTTCTCATCTGTCGTTGAATGCTTCTCCTATTTGCTCAGCGCGGCCAAATCCGAATCTACCATTTCTACTACCATTTCATCAAAGCAGGATTCCGCTTCCCAGCCTAAATTTTCTTTAGCTTTCGTCGCGTCGCCAAGCAGCGGGGTTGTTTCCGCCACCCGAAAGAGGGAATCATTGGTTTTTACGAATTCACGGTAGTCCAAGCCGACTCGGGCAAAGGCTTTTTCGCAAAACATGCGTACGGTACGGGACACGCCTGTGGCCACTACGTAATCATCGGGCTCGGATTCTTGAAGCATCATCCACATGGCTTTAACGTAATCTCGGGAATGCCCCCAGTCGCGTTCTGCATCCAAGTTGCCCAGTTCCAATGAATCAGCCAACCCCAATTTTATGCGAGCAGCGTAACTGGTGATCTTGCGAGTGACGAATTGAAAGCCTCGCCTTGGGGATTCATGATTAAAGAGAATTCCAGTGGATGTCTTCAGGCCATGGCGTTCTCGGAAGTTTCTGACAAGATGAAACCCTGCCAATTTCGATATGCCGTAAACCGAACGAGGGTTGAAAGGCGTTTGTTCGTTCTGCGGCGATTGGATGGCGTTGCCGAACATTTCGCTCGAACCTGCAAAGTAGAATCGACTTTCCGGCGCCCATTGCTTGATGGCAGACAGCAAATGATGCGTTCCCGTGAGGTTGACGTTCAAGGTGGAAAATTCCTCTTCCATCGAGTAGCTCACAAAAGAACAAGCAGCCAAGTGGTAGATTTCATCCGGTTGCGATTTCCTCACGCACGATTGAAGGCTGGGGTAGCTTTCCAAATCTCCGACATGCAAAGTGATTTGGTCGAGTGACTCGCGAGGCAGTCGCCATAGCTCGTGATGAGGATTTTCAATTGCTGAGCGGCGCACGACTCCATGTACTTCGTATCCTTTATCCAGAAGCAATTCGCTTAAATAGGAACCGTCTTGACCGGAAATGCCTGTGATCAGAGCTCTTGGCATGACGTCCTTTTAGTCTTTTCGGGCAAGCTGCCGCCCATGGCCGTTTGCGCGAAAATCGCACAAGACCCTCTTACCCGTTTGGGTGCCGATTGGATTCCGGCTTTCAGTTTGTTGCCGTCAACGGATGCGATGACGGAAAATCAATGTCTTCCTCGGAGATTTCGACTTCGGTCTCTCTACCGAGGATTTCAAAAAGTACCTTTATTCGTTCTCTAGCAGGAGCTAGGCGAACGATTTTGCCTTCACCTCCGCGCAAGAGGCCGCTCACGATTTGTATCTCGTCTCCTACCCGATGAGGAAGATCCACTACGTCAAGAATTCCATCAGTTGTGACCCTGTTCAGCGTAGCTATTACCCCATCGTCGACCTTCACTGGTTTTTGCTGGCGTTTAACCACGTAGGAAACCCCTTGACAGTAATGGACGGCTCTCAAGTTGGTTTTCGGATCGAATCTGGCGAAAACGTATCCCGGAAACAACGGTTGCGAAGAATGGCTCGAGGAACGGGATTTCCGAATTCTCCGTGCTCTTGGTAGAAATACGGTGACCCCTTCCAGTTTCTCCAAATGGAAGCTCGCGACATTCTCGGATCTTGGCTTACTGCGCACGCAGTACCAGCCCAAGGGTTCACACTCTGACTTGTCCGACATCGTTATAACTTCAGAAGACCGGCCAAGGTCGGCAATAAGCGGGATGATGCTTTTTGCAGTCGTTTTAGTTTTTCGATACGGTGACGACAAAAGTCTTCGTCGTAGCTTTCGGTTTCTCGTCCAAGAATTTGCTGCATGCGTTCGATGCGAAGCTTGCCGTTTTCCAAGTGTGGCATGATCTCTTCCTTGATGAAGCTCGACAACAAGTGGCGAAACTCCGACTCGGCCAAATAATAATCTCGCCGATCACCCAGGACATAGGTTACCTTGACCGCTTTCAGGGAGCGAAGCGTTCGAAGGCCCTGACTGGCCGATCCCATGCTGAGACCTAGTTTGGCTGCGATCATATCCATGGGGAGAGGGTCGCGTGAAAAATACAACAGACCGTATATCTCACCCACCGATCTAGGCATGCCAAGAAGGCTCATGAGCCTGACGAAGTAATCGATGGCTTCGAGTTCGAGTTCGCTGGTTTTGGTAGTTTCGCTTGCTAGGGGCATAAGGAGTTGGAGTTCAGCTTATTCAACTATTTCAAAAAAAAATGAAATGTCAAGTGGTCACCCCATCCGTTTGCGACAAGAATTCTTCCCTCAGCGCCTTTCAATTACCACCCCGGCTCTGAAGAAGAAACGTCTTGCGTATCACCAAGCTTGAAGTACTTTTATAATTATACTGCCTTTTTTATGAATAATCACCGAGCAAGGGGATTAGCCGCACTCCACAAGTCAGTTTTGGCACTCGCTGTCTTTTGCTGGTTTTGGTTGGCTCTGTACGCTTGGGAAATTGTCTTTCTAATGCCCGTTATCGGGCTCCCTTGGAATTATGCATTCGTTGCCGCTGTAGCCGTATTCACGGCGACCTTTGGCGCCACCGAGGGATACGACCAATTTTTATCACGCAATTCATGGGGCCGTTTTGCGGTGGCCGCAAAGAAAGCAAACTTCCAGCTGGCAATTATAGCCTTTTTCGTTTTTGCGGCTTATTTTGCTACCGAAGTCAAGGAAACCAGTCGCTTGTTTTTGGGCTTTTTCATTGGTACGAGCTGGCCTTGCCTGATACTACTTAACTTCATCACGCCAGGCGTTTTGAACAAATTGCTCAATCCTCCTGAAAAGAAGCGACTCAGCGTAATCTTAGGCAATGGCAAGTCTTTGGATTCAATGAAGGATTGGATAGACCAACATTCGTCCAAAGGCTTTCAATTCGCAGGTGTTTTCATCACGTCTCGTGAAGCTCCGAGTAACCTTACGCTCCCCGTCTTGGGACACTACTCCTTGCTCAGCGATTTTTTAAGCCAGCATGACGTGCATCAAGTCGTTGTAGTACCTGATGAGCATATCGATAAATGGATTCCCCTTGTTTCCGACTTTTCTCATCGAAACGGTTGCCGAGTATTGATCTACAATTCCTTGTCGAGTTACTTCGAGTCCAGCTTGGTGTTCGTGGAGGAAAGTGGACGGCAGTTTTTCTCTTTGCAAAACGAGCCTTTGGAAAGTCCCTTCAACCAAATGACCAAACGTCTTTTCGATCTCGCATTCAGTCTGCCTTTCTTGGTTTTCGTTTTCCCATTCTTCATGTTGCTGGTAGGGGTCTTTCAGCGGTTGCAATCTCCCGGGCCTCTCTTTTTCAAGCAAGAACGCGTAGGTATGGGAGGACGTAAGTTCGTGATTTGGAAATTCCGTTCGATGAACTATCAACCGAAAGATGAGAGGGAAAGGGATGAATCGAAGCAAGCCCAACCAAACGATGCCCGGGTCTTTGCATTTGGCCGTTTCATGAGACGATTCAGCATCGATGAATTACCTCAATTCATCAATGTGATCCAAGGGCAAATGAGTTTGGTTGGTCCGCGACCTTACTTGGCCGAACACGACCATTTGTTTCAACGTGACTACAAAGCATATCGAGTCAGGCAATTCGTGAAACCCGGAGTGACCGGGCCTGCTCAGTGTCGGGGTCTGCGTGGTGAGTTCACGGATCCTGAACTTGTTCGTAAGCGGATCGAGATGGATTTCGATTACGTTGGCAGTTGGAGTTTCTGGTTGGATTGTGAAATTGTTCTACGCACCTTGCGACAAGTCGTTTTTCCACCCAAAACGGCTTATTGAATCGATTTTGCGGGTTGAGCATCCAATTCTTTTGAGTCAAGGAGTCGGAAATGACTGACCTTTCCTCGCCTTCTCCCAAAGGTGCTTGCCGCGTTCTGGGGATTTCTTTTTTCAATGGGACGTTGCCTGCTCTCGTCCAACGCTGTAGAGAAGGAGGCTTGGCAGTCATCCCTTCCGGGCCGGGTTTAGCTTGTGATTTGCCCAATGACGAGGCTTACGAACAAGCTTTGCGAGAGGCAGACGTCGTTCTACCCGACAGTGGCTTGATGGTTTTGTTCTGGAGATGCTTTCGCTTGGAGAAAATTCAACGCATTTCTGGTTACGCGCTGTTGAAATCTCTGCTCGAGGATGATGCGATTGCCTTGGAGTCCAGCTTTTGGGTTATGCCCGATCCCGATCAAGGAGAGGCTAATTGTCGTTGGTTGCGGAAAAACATTGGGAGAGAGATCGATCCCGATGACGTCTACGAGGCGCCTCTCTATTCCAAGCAAGGTCCCTTGGAGGACTTGGAACTGCTTAGGCGTCTAAAGGATCGTCGTCCTCGTTGGATCTTCATTAACCTTGGTGGCGGAGTGCAGGAACGACTTGGCCTCTACCTGAGAAGAAAACTCAATCACAAAACCACGATAGTTTGTTCGGGAGCGGCGTTGGCCTTCCTTAGCGGTCAGCAGGTTGGGATTCCCATGTGGGCCGACCGTTTGTTTTTGGGCTGGTTTTTTCGTTGTGTGAGGAATCCAAGTCGATTCGTGCCTCGATATACCCGAGCCTGGAAACTGGTTTGGTTGCTGGGCAGATATGGCCGACGGAGCCCATTTCGCGGGAAGTAATCTCGGGTTCCTACGTTTCACGCTGGACGAGATTTGTTCAGATCGCTAATGCATCTCAGCTTATTGCAAGGGTTTGATTGAATTTATGAGAAGCTCGGAAACAGAGATCCTGAACAATTTGGATGCCAAGGATCGTCTTGAACTAATGAGTCTTCTTCTCGAGTCTCGCCACGGCGATTTGCGTGAAGAACGGTTGATGCGTCAAGACAAGGGTTGGTTTCAGATTTCAGGGGCAGGCCATGAAGCATTCGGGGCCATAGGAAAGTCGTTGAATCCTGAAGATTACCTCTTTCCTTATTACCGGGATCGCGCTTTGGTTCTGGCCAAGGGAGTCACTACCCATGAACTTGCCTTGGGCTTTTTTGCCAAAAGGGATTCATCCAGTCGAGGCCGGCAGTTGCCGGGACATTTCAGCCACCGAGAACGTAACGTATGGAGCTTGCCGTCACCCGTGGGCGCTCATCTTTTGCCGGCCTGTGGAGTGGCTTGGGGAATGCAGTTGGACGGAAAAAACTCCGTGGTTGTCGTTACCACGGGCGAAGGGGCTGCCCGACAGGGAGACTTCCACGAAGCCCTTTGCTTCGCCAAAGAACATAGTTTGCCCATTCTCTTCGTGGTAGAGGACAATGGCATCTCAATCAGTTCTCGCAACCGCAAGTCGACACCTCTTTCCCTAGGTGTTCTAGAACAGGATCAATGGTGTAGAGCCGATGGATCGGAAATCGAATCGATCTTGGCCGTTTCCACTGAATTGTTGGCGGAAATTCGAGATGGTGGCGGACCCCGTTGCCTTTGGGCGGAAACCCCTCGCCTCAGCAGTCACTCGAGTGCTGACGACCATCGCCAATATCTTACCGAAGAAGAGTTGGCTGCCTTGGATAAGGCCGATCCCGTCGAGCGATACAAGCAATTTCTCGTTTCGGAAGGGATCGCCTCTCAGGAAGAGCTCGAAGCTATGGAAGAGGCCGCAAGGGAGAAGGCTCGTCTGGATTACCTAGCTGCCTACGAGGCGGAAGATCCAGACCCTGGCGAAAATGAGAGAGACGTTTTTGGCGAACCATCTTCGCCGGAGATTCCCTCCATTGCCCTTGAGTCGGGCGGACGAATGCTGGAAGCCGTTAACACGGTCTTCCATACCGCAGTTGAAACGAATCCCGACTTCATCTTTTTCGGACAAGACGTCGAGGATCCAAAGGGAGGGGTCTTCAAGCTGACCAAGAATTTATCCCAAACTTACCCAAAGAACGTTTTCAACGCTCCAGTTGCCGAGTCGACCATCGTGGGCGTCGCTTGTGGGTTGGCTTCTTATGGTAAAAGACCGGTTTTCGAACTGCAGTTCGTAGATTTCGTGGCTCCTAGCTGGAATCAAGTTGCGACTAATTTAGCCACCCTTCGTTGGCGGAGTGGTGGAGAATGGTCTTGCCCGATGGTTATCTACGCTCCTTATGGAGCTTATTTACCTGCTGGCGGGCCTTGGCACAGCCAGGCGAATGAGGCTGCCTTCGCCCATCTTCCAGGCTTGCGAGTCGTGGTGCCATCTACACCGACGGATGCAGCTGGTTTGCTCTGGACGGCCATGCAGGGAAACGATCCGGTGATTTTCCTTTTGCCCAAGCATTTGCTGTGGGAGCGCAGAGAAGAACTCACCGACGTAGTGGAGGCAGTGCCTTTGGGTTCTGCCAGCGTTTGTCGCGAAGGCGACGCCCTCACCGTGGTCGCTTGGGGCAATTGCATCGAAATTGCGGAGAAGGCTATTGTCCAAATGGAAGATCGAGGCGTATCCGGGGTCGAGCTCATCGACCTCAGGAGTCTTGCTCCATGGGATCGGGAGACTGTGTTTTCGTCCATCCGGAAAACGGGGAAAATACTTATCGTGCAGGAGGACGTGGAGCCTTGCAGCATTGGGCAAATGATCATCTCCGAGTTGACCGGAGATGATGAAACTTGGCGATCCTTGCAACATCCTCCGAAATTGATTTCACGTAAAGAGACGCACATCGGCTTCAATCCCATTTATGAATACGATGCCTTGCCCGACGCCGCAACCGTGGCTCAGGCCATTGCGCGGATGATCAACGTAGAAAGTGGTGAGATTCGAGAACCACCAACAATTAAGATCGCACCCTTGGACGATATGGAACCTACTCCGAAAGAAAGCGAACCTGCAATGGAAGAAGATGACGATTTAGCGATTCGTGTACCTACGTTGGGCGAAGGCATTCGAAGCGCTCGAGTGGTGAGTTTGGCAATCAAACCCAACGATGAGATCAACCAGGACGATGCCCTGTGCGAAATCGAGACCGACAAGGCGATCTTTTCCATCGAGGCCCCGGTTGACGGTGTTTTTCTGGAATGGTACATCAAGGAGGACGAGGAGATCGAAGTCGGTCAAAAGGTAGCTAGCATGCAAGCCTCCAAGGCGCCTGCGGGAAGGGTTGCCCCGGTCGAGAAAACAAAATCCAAGGCGGGGTCCGTGGTGCTCTCGCCAGAAGCCCTGGAGCGAATGAGCGAGGTGGCTCGCTCGACTCTTGAAATGCAAGCTGGTTGGGAATCCGTTCGTACCGCTCGGGCGGCCTTCAAGGAGAAGCTCGGATCGGGCGCGCCGACTCCCTCCATGATTGGTACTTGGTGCGTGGCCCAAGCCATGAAAGTGAATCAAGCATTTGCAGCGGCAGCTGAAGTTGCCGGTTTCGGAGCCGATGCGGGAACCTTCGATCTTGGTTTTGCCGTGGCCTTGGAAAACGATGGTTTGGAAACGGCCGTCATTCCGCGAGCTTGTCATTTGTCTTTTGAGGATTTTCGCCAACGGTACGTCGATGCAGTTGATTTGGCTCGCCGTGGGCGCGCCGCGACCAAGGCGCGGACGCCTCTGATTATTTCCAGTCTGGGTGGTCGCGGAGTTCGCACTGCGGTTGCGGTTGTAGCTCCTCCCTCGATTGGAACACTGTTCGTCGGTTCAGCTCACTGGGAACCCGAAGGCAGTCCGGACGGTATTCTACTGCGTGAAGTGGTGCGGCTTAATTTGGCGTTCGATCACCGTTGGATGAACGGTGTGGGAGCGACCTCCTTCGTCGCGGACATAAAGGATGCCATGGAGGAATTCGATTCTTCAGCATTGGATTGAAGGTGTGGCCTTTCTTGTCCTTACCTCTCTTGAATCCTCCCGTGACATTCCCCAAAAGGGCTTCCATACAGACCTTAGGCTGTAGGCTCAACCAGTATGAGTCCAAGGTCATTCGCGACAGGTTGGAGGAGGCCGGGTATCGCATAGTCCCCTTTGAGTCACAAGCTGACTTGGCCGTCATCAATACCTGCACTGTGACGAACGTGGCGGATGCAAAGTCACGCAATGCCATTCGTCGTTTTACCCGCAGCAATCCGCAAGCCGTTACCGTCGTCGTTGGATGTTATTCGCAAGTTGGCTACAAGGCGATCGCTGAAATCCCCGGAATCGATTACGTTATTGGTAACAACGACAAACTTAACCTGCTTGAATACGTGGGCGAGGGTAAGACGGACCAACCAATCATCATTCGCGAACGAATGGATCGCGAGGATTTCAGCATCACTTTTGTCGGTGATGCGCCTTTTCAGCAACGAGCGAATCTCAAGCTTCAGGATGGTTGTGACTTCATGTGTTCTTTTTGCATCATTCCCTTCGCGCGTGGCCGAGCCCGTTCTCGGGATTTTGATAATTTAATCAAGGAAGCCGAATCTCTGGCGTCACGAGGAGTCAGGGAATTCGTTCTCACCGGCGTGAATCTGGGAGTGTATGAAAATTCGGGCAAGTGCATCACCGAAGCCATCGATGCCCTTGCCGCAATCCAAGGAGTGGATCGCATTCGCATAAGCAGCATAGAGCCAACAACCATTCCAGAGGACTTGTTCTGGCGAATGGCCAGTCCCGAACACCCTTTGCTTCCCTTTTTGCACGTGCCCTTTCAATCGGGTTGCGATCGTACCTTGAAGGCTATGCGTCGTCTATACGAAGTACGAGAGGCGCTCGAGTTCATCCAGAGAGCCGTCGAGCAAGTTCCCGGGTTGTGCGTGGGAACCGATCTCATGGTTGGCTTCCCAGGAGAAACGGAAGCTGATTTCGATGAAACCTGCCGGTTTTTTCTCGAACGTCCTTTTGCATACTGTCACGTATTCCCCTTTTCGGAGCGCCACGGCACGCCCGCCGTTCGTATGTCCAATCAAGTTGCTGTTGCGGAGAGAAAACGCCGAAGCGCTCACTTGCGCAGACTTTCCGCTGCCAAACGATTTGCATTTGACGAAGCTCAGGTTGGAAAGACTGCAAACGTCTTGTTCGAGGATTGTCGCGACGACCTTTTCCCAGGATATACGGAAAACTTTGTCCGCGTTGCGGTTCCTTGCCAAGATGGCCTTGATTTAACCAACCGCCTAGGCAAAGTCCGTTTGATCCGACCCGCGGCAGATTATTTGGAAGCCGAATTCATCGAGATTCTTTCCTGAGAACGTTTCCCTTTTGACATGTCCCCCGATCGACTTCTCCTCTGGGACTTGGATGAAACACTGGTTACTACCGGTGGGGCAGGGGAACGCTCTTTCGAACGAGCTGCCGAGGAGGTTTTCGGCGTTTCCATCTCCATGGACGATATAGATTACTCCGGTCGCACGGATTCGGCGATTGGGAGTCTTGTTCAACAGGTTTGCGGCTTGCCCGAGAATGACGAAAGCATCGATCGCTATCTTGCCTCTTTCCTTCATTTCTTGCCGATTGAACTTCCTTTGAACAAGCCGCGAGTATTACCTGGCGTGGAAAGGCTCACCTCCATGGTTCTTGAATCCAACTCCCATGCCCAAGGCTTGCTAACCGGCAACCTGGCAGCAGGGGCAAAAATAAAACTGAAATACTTTGGTTTGTGGGAACGTTTCCTATTTGGAGCTTTTTCCGATGATTCTTCGCAAAGAGAAGAGCTCGGCCCCGTTGCCATGAAAAGAGCCACCACGGCGTACAACAAAACTTTTACTGCGGAAAATACCGTGGTCATAGGGGATACCTTGCGAGACGTCTCATGCGCCCACGCATTCGGTGCCCGATGCTTGGCCGTCGCCAGTGGGTCGCATTCAGTGGAGCAGTTGCGATCAGCTGGCGCGGATTGCGTGGTCGATTCCTTGGAGGATGGGGTGGCGGTGGATTTCATTGGAATCGACTGTTAGCTTAAAGCGTTTCGTTTTGCCCTTGAAGCGATCCGCTCTCGCTCCTTTGCTTCCGTCATGGCAAAGAATTTGTTGATTGACGGACATAATTTCGCATTTCGGGCCTTTTATGGAATTACCGAGCTTTCCCGTTCCGACGGGTTTCCAACGAATGCTCTGCATGGTTGGTTAAGGGTTTGCTGGCGACTGGAAGACGAGGAAAAACCGGAATGGGTTCGCGTATTTTTCGATTGTGGCGGAGACGTTGAACGCGAAAAGTTGTTGCCTGAATACAAAGGCAATCGTTCGGATTGCCCGGAAGGACTTTCCCAACAACTGCCTTGGATCAAAAAGTTGGTCGTTGCTTTGGGTTATGGGTTTGCGGAGCGACCCGGCGTCGAAGCCGACGACTTGATTGCAACTGCGGCCAAGGCGTTGGTCGAGCGCGGTGATGAAGTTGTAATCGCCAGTTCGGACAAGGATCTTGCTCAATGCGTGGGTCCTGGGGTTACCCAAGTATTGCCACCTCCGACTGCCAATCCACGTCTCGGTTGGCGTCACTTGGATGAAGCTGGCGTGGAAGCCAAGTTTGGCGTTCGTCCCGATCAAGTGGCCGACTATCTTGCCTTGATTGGCGATGTTTCGGACAATATTCCGGGACTGCCTGGAGTGGGCCCGAAAACAGCCTCCAAATGGTTGCAGGCTCATTCTGACTTGGAGGGAGTAATCGAAAATGCCGGTAGACTTGCTCCCAAGAGGTTTGGCTCCATCGTGTACGAAGGCAGAGAGCTTCTCCGCCGCAACTTGAATCTCATTACTTTGCGTCGGGATTTGGAGTTGTCCGTCGACAATCCCTCTTCACCCGATCTGGAGAAGCTTGGTGAAATTTTGGAAGTGATGGAAATGAAGAAATCCCTCGAAGAGGCCCTTCGCCGTTATCAAGCTTGAGGTCGATTCCATTTCGATTCATCGAGAGGGTAAATAAACTTGTGCTCCTACTACTTAGACGATTTTTTTACTCCCCTCGTGAACACAAAGGATAAACTTTTGAATTTCGGTCTCCCCAAAGGAAGTTTGGAGGAGGCCACCATTGGCTTGTTCGCAAGGGCGGGCTTTCGTATTACAAAAGGACCGCGTTCCTACCATCCCGCTTGGGACGATCCTCAACTTGACGGACGCTTCGTGAGAGCTCAGGAAATGAGCCGTTACGTCGAGAACGGATTTTTCGATTGCGGGTTAACGGGCAAGGACTGGGTAATGGAGAACGGTTCGGAAGTCGTCGAGGTGGCCGACCTCGTCTACAGTCGGGCGTCCAATCGAATTTCCAAGTGGGTGCTCGCGGTGCCTGAAAATTCCAGTATAAAGGAAGTAGGAGATTTGCAGGGCAAGACTATCGCCACTGAACTGGTAAACGTCACTCGAGGTTATCTCGCATCCAATGGAGTCGAGGCGGAAGTCGAATTCTCTTGGGGAGCGACCGAAGTCAAAGTGCCCGAACTGGTTGATGCCATCGTGGACTTAACGGAAACAGGTAATTCGCTTAGGGCGAACAAGTTGCGAATTGTTGACGAGATTTTTGAGACGAACACTGTCTTGATTGCCAATAACCAAACCTGGGAGGATCCTGCCAAGCGAGCCAAGATCGAGAGCATAGCAATGCTTTTGCAGGCTGCTCTGGAGGCCAATTCCAAGGTGGGATTGAAACTCAACGTGGAGCGCGTTGCGCTCGACAAGGTATTGGACGCTTTGCCCGCTTTACGTAATCCAACCCTGTCTCCCTTGACCGATGAAGCTTGGGTTGCGGTCGAGACGGTGATCGAGAAACAGGTTGCGCGTGACCTTTTCCCTGCACTCAAGCGACTCGGGGCGGAGGGTATCGTGGAATATCCGCTCAACAAATTGATTCCTTAATCGGGCATGGTAGTCCCCATGGATGGCTTGGTAGTCGTTCAGATCAACACGCTCGAAGGTGAGATGACTTTACTTGTGTTTTCATGATAAACGTTTTCCGCTCCAAATTTTGACTTCTTTCCAAAGTTGGACGTTCAATTCCAACCGGCCCGAAAGAATGATCTTTTCGGCTTGCTTGTGAGGGGGGGGATCGACATTTTCCTATCTTTACTTCGTTTCACGGCACACTTTCTTGAAGACGGTCGCGAAACGAAACTTCATCCACCAATCGTTAACCATCAACCCAGGACTGCCTCTTTTTGAGTGATTCCTTTGGAATGTTGCTAAGAGGCTCCGATTTAAGAATTTGGCATGAGCTCCTTAATGGAAGAACTGCTGGCTGACAGCAAAATTGAAGAATTGAAAGAGGGTTCCGTTATTTCCGGAACCATAATGGAAATTCGACCCACCGAGGTCGTGATCGATTTCGGCGGCAAGGCCGAAGGTGAAATCCCGGTGATCGAGTTCATCGATCCCAGCGAATTGGAGGTTGGCTCCGATATCGAGGTGTACCTCGAGCGCTTGGAGGACAAGGACGGCAATCCCATTTTGTCTTTTGACAAGGCGGAGCAGAAGAAGAATTGGGAAAAGATAATCTCCACTTGCCAAGAAGGATCCGTGATCACAGGTCGCGTCCGGAGCAAGGTCAAGGGGGGACTGATCGTGAGCATTGGTGTGGATTCTTTTCTGCCCGCTTCACAGATCGACATCCAGCCACCGAAGAACCTGGATCAATACGTCGGCCAGACTTTCGACTTCAAGGTGGTCAAAATCAACCAAGAACGCCGCAATATCGTAGTTTCTCGACGCGAGCTCATCGAAGAGCAGAGAATCGAGAAAAAGCGGCAGATGCTTTCATCCATTAAGCCGGGTGACACTCGCCGCGGCATGGTCAAGAATATCACCGATTACGGGGCCTTCATTGATTTAGACGGACTGGATGGACTACTGCATATCACCGATATGAGCTGGGGGCGCATTTCCCATCCCAGTGAAATGGTGAAGACAGGGGAGGAAATCACGGTTGCGATCGTCGACGTCGATCACGATCGAGAGCGCGTGTCACTCGGACTCAAGCAACTAAGCGCCAATCCTTGGGAAGAGATCGAGAAGAAATATCCGGTCAATGGCAAAATCAAGGGCAAGGTTGTCAATCTCGTCCCTTACGGTGTCTTCATCGAGCTTGAGGAAGGCGTCGAGGGTCTTCTTCACGTAACTGAATTTTCTTGGACCAAACGAGCCGTCAAGCCATCCGAACATTTCGATATCGGGCAGGAAATCGAAGCTGTTGTACTCGGCATCCAAAAAGAGGAACAGAAGATTTCCTTGGGTGTTCGTCAACTTGAGGCCAATCCTTGGGACATGGCTCGACACAATTATCCCGCAGGAGCTCGCGTTCGCGGCAACGTTCGCAACCTCACCACTTACGGGGCTTTTGTCGAGCTTGAGGAAGGAATCGACGGTATGGTCCATGTTTCTGACATGAGCTGGACTCGTAAAGTCAACCATCCGAGCGAGGTGGTCCAGAAAGGTGATGAAGTGGATGCGATCGTCTTGGACGTCGATCCGGAAACACAGCGTATTTCCTTGGGGATGAAGCAGTTGACTGCTGATCCTTGGGACGAGATCGATATTCACTTCAAGCAAGGAGACGTGGTCACCGGTAAAGTGAACAAAGTGACCAGTTATGGAGCTTTCGTGGAGCTTGAGAACGACATCGATGGCTTGGTTCACATCAGCCAGATCAGTGAGGACCGCGTTGAAAAAATCAAGGATTTGATCGAAGAGGGACAGGAAGTGACTGCCCGTGTCATCAAGGTTGATCGCGAAGAGCGCCGTGTCGGGTTAAGCATCAAGGCCGCCCAATACGACGACGAGCAATTAGCCGCGGAAATGGATGCCTACGACAGCCTTAAGGAAGAAGGCGAACTAACCAGCTTGGGCGACATATTGGACGAGGCAGGTGGCACTCAAGCCGAGCAAGAAGGTGAAGAAACAGACGAGTAGAAGGCAAATACCGCCTCACTGACCCATTACTTTGCTTTCTTCTTTCCCGCGTTCATACGCCGCGGAGACTTTTGCTTTTCGCCAAGTATCCGGTGAATGGCTTCCATCGTTTCGCGCATGCGTTCTTCTTCCCGCATTTCATCGATGGCTCGCGGATGCTCCAACGAGGCCATGGACTCCCGCATTTTGCGAATCGATATGTCCTGCAACTGCCGAACCCTTTCACGGGTTAT
Source organism: Opitutia bacterium (assembly GCA_002721705.1). Taxonomy (GTDB): domain Bacteria; phylum Verrucomicrobiota; class Verrucomicrobiia; order Opitutales; family Seribacteraceae; genus UBA2993. Next base: position 15,776 of record PBLJ01000063.1, on the reverse strand, counting down.
TCCAAAACGTAGCCCCACTTGCTCCAAAGTCTGAGGCTCTTCACCGTTTAGGCCGAATCTCAACCGCATGATTTCGGCTTCACGAGGTTCCAGCTTGTCCAGTACCATGTTTACGTCGCTGACCAGTGATTTGGATTGAAGTCGCTCCAAGGGGGTTTGGGCGCGCTCGTCCCCTACGATTTCTCCCAGCGTAGTGTTTTCGTCGTCGCCTATGGGCGTTTCCAAAGACGTGGGATTCCTGCTCACCGTGATTAAATGGCTTACTTTGCCCACCGGCATTTCCACTTCCTCGGCGAGCTCATCATAGGTGGGCTCTCTCCCCAAGCTTTCACTCATCACATTGGCGACTTTCTTCATTTTAGCTACTTTTTCAATCATGTGAACGGGTAGCCGGATAGTCTTGCTTTGATTAGCCAAGGCACGCTTGATTGACTGCTTGATCCACCAAGAAGCATAGGTGCTTAATTTACCTCCCTTGTTGGGGTCGAAACGCTCCACGGCTTTCATCAAACCGATGTTTCCTTCGTTGATTAAATCCAGCAACGGGAGTCCAAGATTCGAATAATCCTGAGCGATTTTAACGACCAGCCGAAGGTTTGCAGTGATCATGTGCTTCCTCGCCCGTTCATCACCCGATGCAATTCGTTCGGCTAAGTCTCGCTCTTCCTGAATGGTCAGCAGGTCTACCTTGGCAATGCGATCCAGGTAGGTCTTCAGCGCATCTTTTTCCTGACTACTCATCAAATGGATACCTCAAGATGAAAAAGCTTCGGCGAGACGGACTGCTTTCAACATGCCTTTGGCCTTGTTTACGGTTTCATGGTATTCGTTGGACGGGATAGAGTCGGCCACTATCCCAGCACCGGATTGGATACTCAGGACCCTGTCCTTGAGAATCGCGGTACGAATCGCTATACAAGAGTCGTGGCTCCCGTCGAAACCAAAATAGCCAAGAGCTCCCGCATAGGCATTGCGTTGCAAACCTTCCAGTTCCGAAATGATTTGCATGGCTCGTACCTTGGGCGCTCCACTAACCGTTCCTGCCGGAAAAGTTGCCCTCATTAGATCGAATGCGTTCTTGCCCTCTTGTATCCGTCCAACGACTTCGGAGACGATATGCATGACGTGGGAATAACGTTCCACTATCATGTATTCTGGTACCTTGACTTCACCATGACGACAAACACGGCCCAAATCGTTCCTAGCCAAGTCAACTAGCATCAGGTGCTCGGCTCTCTCCTTCTCATCCTTAAGCAAATCGACCTCAAGCGCACGATCTTCTTCATCGTTTTTACCACGAGGACGAGTACCCGCTATTGGCCTGATCAATGCTTCGTCTCCCGTCATTCTGACATGAACTTCCGGAGAGGCTCCGATAATCGCGAATTCCTCACTTTCCAAAAGAAACATATAGGGAGAGGGATTGACTATCCGCAAGGCGCGGTAAAGGTCGATTGGCCTGCCTTTGAAAGGGTGCGAGAAACGTTGGGAAAGAACGGTTTGTATGACGTCCCCTGACTGAATGTAGTCCTTGCACCGATCGACCAAGTCTTCAAATTCCTGCTTCGTGAAGTTGCCTGGAGGCGGTTCTTCCGGAACCTCCACTTGTTCCAGTGGCTTTGGTTCAACTTCACTTTCTACTTTGAGTGTCTCCAGAATATTTTCGATTTCTTCGCAAGCCCACTCGTAAGCCTTTTTCAAGTCTTCTCCTGGACGAGCATTCACGCAAATTCTAAGCATTTGCCGAGCATGATCGAAAATGACCACGGATTCGGCTATCAGAAAATAGAGCATGGGCAACCCCAAGGTGTCGGACTCGGGTCGCGACACCGTCGGTTCGATGCAGTTGGCGTATTCATAGGACAGATAGCCTACTGCGCCTCCGCTGAATCGGGGCATTCCATCCGTAGGGGCAGGCTGACAAGTGGCCAGTTCCTTTTCTATGAGGTCAAGTGGATCCGCGGGCATCTCCAAGGACTCCAATCCACCATCCCTTAGTCGAACCGTTGCTTGCCCATCTTGCGCGGAAATCACTTTGGTAGGGTTGCAACCAACGAAAGAATAGCGGCTAACTTGTTCTCCGCCCACCACGGACTCGAAAAGAAATGCAGGTTTTATGGAGCTTAGTTTTGCATAGGCGGCGACGGGAGTAAGAACGTCGGCCAAAACGTCTGCATACACCGCAACGAGATCTCCTTGGGACGAGAGTTTGACAAACTCGGAATATTCAGGTTGCACCCTCATTGTTTTGTTAAGATGGAGAAAGTCTCGACTTCCTGCTCAGGCGGGACACGGGCTTTCGCCATGATTTCGACTGGATAGTTGTATGCAGTTTGACGATTGGCTGGATTCACTCATTGTCGAGCTTCGGGTACATTCTTTTCTCGTAACTGGCGGAAACCAGTTGATTTTCTTTCACCGAGCAAGCAAATTTGGCAACTTCAATTATGGTCGGCACGGTACATAGCATTATCATGGGTGGCGGTAGGGGCAGTCGTTTGTATCCCTTGACCAAGTCGAGATGCAAACCAGCGGTTCCACTGGCGGGCAAGTATCGCCTAGTGGACATCCCGATCAGCAACTGTTTGAACTCAGGCCTGAATCGAATCTTCCTTTTGACTCAATTCAAGACGGCTTCCCTGCACCGGCATGTTCAAGAAGCTTATCAATTCGATCGTTTCGGTGGTGGGTTCGTGGAAATCCTTGCGGCCGAGCAGACTGCTGAAAAAGAGGATGAGGAAAAATGGTACCAAGGTACGGCTGATGCCGTTCGTCAGAACTTGGAGTTTGGCCATTTCGATGCCAATGACGACGATTTGTTCGTCATTCTTTCCGGGGATCAGCTTTACAGCATGGATTTCCGGAAAATGTTGCAACAGCATCGGAAGCTGGGTTCGGAGGTCACCGTTGCGGCCAAGGCTATCATGACTTCGGAGGCCAAGGGACTCGGTTTGCTAAGGACCAAAGAGAATCTTTCCATTGCCGAGTTCGTCGAAAAACCAACCGATCCGGAGGTCATTCAGCAATTGGTGTTCAAGGATTCCAATGCTACTGCAAAAGAAGGAGAAAATCGCTGTTTGGCCTCGATGGGAATTTACGTTTTCAACGTTGGAACGCTTCGCGCGGCCCTGCAAACGGATCACAAGGATTTTGGCAAGGAAGTCATTCCAGGGCTGTTGGGGAAGGCCGCGATGCACGCCTATGTTTTCGATGGTTACTGGTTGGATATTGGGACGATAGAAGCTTTTTTCAATGCGAACTTGGCTTTGGCCGATTCACGAGACGCTTTTGATTTTCACGACGCGTCCAATCCCGTTTATACGCACCCCAGAAACTTGCCTATCTCACGAGTCGATGCCGCATCCATGGATCGTGTGGTGATCACCAACGGGTGCCTCGTTGGCAGTTCTCGACTGAAACGATGCGTCGTAGGATTGCGTTCCGTGGTAGGTAGTGACGTCGAGCTTGAGAACGTCGTTCTCATGGGAGCCGATTATTTTGAAGATCAACGGATGTTGGCCGCCAATCGCAAAGACGGCCGTCCGGCCGTCGGCATCGGTGACGGTTCGATCATTCGCAATGCGATCATCGACAAGAACGCTCGCATAGGGCAAAACGCGCGGTTGTCTCCAGAGGGCTTGCCCGAGGGGTCGGTTGGCGAGGGTTTGCATGTCAGCGATGGCATCTTGGTGGTCGAGAAGAACGCTGTCGTGATGAACGATTTCTCACTTTGAATTTGACCCCTGCCGCCAACCCTTTATCGGGTGACCAATCATGAGTGACCTTCCTGAAAATTTGCGTTATACCAAAGAGCATGAATGGGCTCGTTCCGAAGAAAACGGTTCTTTGACCATAGGCATTACCCACCATGCTCAAGAAAGCTTGGGGGATATTACCTTCGTGGAGTTGCCCGAAGTTGGCAGTCGGTTCACGGAGGGCGAGGTTTTCGGTGTCGTCGAGTCCGTGAAGGCGGCTTCCGATCTTTTTGCACCGGTGGCAGGAGAAGTTGTGGCCGTGAACGAGGCACTCGACCTCACACCCGAGATGGTCAACGAAACTCCATATGCCGAGGGTTGGATGATCAAAGTGAAACCGGACGATCCCGAAGCGATTAATTCCCTTCTCCTCGCTACTGAATATTCCGCGGGATTGTAGCATTCCCCACAGGCTCTCCTTGCACGCGGGAGCAAAATATGTGTTGCGCGTGCTTAATTGTTGGTTTTCAGTATGTATGAAAGCTTTTGAGCCCCTGTATGAAAAACAAGGCAACAACGGCGTCACCCAAAGGTGTCGTTCTGCCCGCCAAGTTGTTTGGTGGAAAGGGTCTCTTTTGGCTTCTCGCCTTTTTTGTCTGTACCATACCTTCTCTTGCCCACGCTGCTTCCGCCTCCGTGCTGGTGGCTTCCGTTTCAGGTGAAGTAAAGGCTCTTTCACTGAAGGATGAGTTCGAAGTCACCCTCGGCAAGGAATACCTTGGCCGTGAAATAAGCCCTGATTCCGTGGTAACCACTGGAAAGGGAAGTACCGCTGCATTACTCTTTTCCAATGGTGTGGTCGTCAACCTTCAACCTAACAGTCGGTTGTACGTAAGGAAATTCATCCAACAAGAATTTTCCACCGAAGGTATCGACCTGACGTCCTTGGAAGAAGAACCCAGCACTTCTCAACTTGAGATTCACCTTGATTTCGGGAACCTCGTGGTCAAAGCCCCGAAATTGGGCACAGGCTCTTCGATGCGATTGACCAGTCCTTTGGGTACAGCTGGGATTCGTGGTACCATCTTTCAAATGGTGGTTGTCCGTAACTCTCAAACCGGTGAAATATCCGGTGGCGTCAACCTCCTCTCAGGTGATATCGAGTTTACCGACCTTTCAGGTAACGTTTCCCCGCTTGCTTCCGGACAGGGCATGAAGCTGAGCTCCAACCGCTTGGGGGTGGCGCAGGCACCAGTCGTCGTTGCGGAAATCAGTGATTTAATCAGCCAGTTCTTGGCTCCACTTCCGGCAAATCGCCCCGACGTATCCTTGCCGGGTGAAGAATCTTTGCCCCCCACGGAAGATACCGAGAACGAGGTTCCAGCTCCTCCTGCCCCCCCCTTGTCCATTCAGGAGGTCGCAGCCATGATTTTGTTCGCCTTGGAAGAAGCGGAGGAGGCTGTGGCTAAGTTCAGCATCGATATGCTGGAAGACCCGACCAACGTTTCCGAGCCAATCAAAACCTTGAAACCTCCAGGACCTCCAGCCAACGTACTTGGCTCGGCGAATGACTTTTTCGTGGATCAAGCCCCTACCATTTCCTTGCTGGGAGATTCGACCATTAACGTCGACTTGGGTGAAGCCTTTACTGATCCAGGTGTTTCCGCCGTGGATTTTGTCACCAACGACATCTCTTCCACCGTAACCACCACAGGTGTCGTTGACGTCGACGTGGCGGGCACCTACACGATCAGCTACCTCGCGAAAGACCTTCGAGGCTTCGAAGCCACCGTCAATCGTACCGTCGTAGTAGGGGACTTCACGAACCCGACCGTCTCGATCGATGGGGATCCTTCGATCACCTATGAGGCGGGAACGGCCTTTCTCGATCCCGGTGCCACGGCGAGCGACGTTTTAGCCGGCCAAACTACCGATCTCACATCGGGCATCGTTGCCAACACCAATTTCGATGAAACCTCTCCTCCCGGCGAGTATTCGATCATCTACGTCGCTACGGATGCTGCGGGAAACCAAGCCCAAGCCACTCGCACCGTGAACATCGTCGACACGACCGACCCGACCATCACGCTCAATAATCCTTTTCTCGGCGGGAGTGGATTCGATCCCATGTTCATCGATATTGGAAGCGCGAGTACCTACTCTGATCCTGGAGCTACCGCACTCGATTCTTTTTATGGCGACATAACCACTTCCATCGTCGTCGACGATGGAGCCAAGACCGCACTCGACCAAGGAACCGTTGGAGAATTTTCCATTCGCTACGACGTGTCCGATGGTGCCGGAAACACTGTGTCAGCCTATCGTTACGTCACCATCATCGGCAATGACACCACTGGTCCCATCATACGCCTTGCTGGCAAAGACAGTAGCACCAACCCCGCTCACGACCCTGACCCTGCAAACGACTCGCATGATCCTTCCGCCGTTGCGACGGCCACGCACGAAGTAGGTACCACTTGGACAGACTTTGGTTACAAGGCATTCAAGAAACAGGGTAACAAAACTTTTGATTATACCGACGACGTCGTGGTCAGTGGATTCGTCAATTCAGCTACCTTGGGTTCCTACGCACTGACTTACACGGTACAGGATGAATATTTGAATCAGTCGGCTACCACTCGCACGGTTACGGTTGTAGATACGACCAATCCGAGCATCACTCCCAACGTCAGCAATGGCTTGACTGATTTCACTCTTGAAGGTGGCTTGGGTTACACCGACCCGGGAGCCACCGCCTTCGACAATTACGATGGAGACCTTACCTCCTCGGTAGTAACCACGGGAGCTGATTTCAGTACCACCACCGTAGGCCCTCACTTTATCACCTACAGCGTACAGGACAGTTCGGGCAACGAAGCGAACGCTTCTCGACAAATCACCGTGGTGGATACCACGGAGCCTACTGTTGTCCTGCTGGATTCCACCACCAACCTTCCTTACACTGGGCTTGCGGTCGAATACGTGGATCAAGATCTCACAAATTCGCTTACCTACACCGATCCAGGGTACACCGCTACGGATCTTGTCGACGGGGACTTAGTGGGCGACGTGCAGGTAAGCGGAACCGTCGACCTTCAGACTGCTGGTACCTACACCCTGACCTACTCCGTTACGGATGCCGCGGGAAACGTTTCTGCTGCCAAAACCCGAACCGTGTACGTTTTGGATAAGCTTTTACCTTTGATTTCTCTCGACACTACTCCTCAATCCGTGGAATTAGGAGGTACTTTCGTGCATGAAGCCGCAACCGCCCTCGACAACGCGGACGGAGATTTGAGCTCCCAAGTTACAGTTGTTGTGTTCAAGGATCCTGATGGGACCCCTGTCGAGGTTTTCCCGACCGGCAACCAACTTACCCTGAATAGTACGCACGTTCCTGCCACTCGTACCGATGTCACGGACCTGTCGAACATAGCTACTTACGAGCTTACCTACAATGTTTCCGACAACGCCGTGGACGCTGATGGCAATCCCCTTCCCAATGCAGCGGATCCAGTGAAACGTCGCATTATCGTCGAGGATACCCTTTCTCCAGTGATTCCCTCCTTGTCTACCTTGTACGTTGAAGAACAAACACTTGGTTCGCCGCAGCCAGTCTTTGACTTGGACGAATCGGTCAGCGACATGCTGACAAGTGTGGTCTATGACCCCAATGGAGATGGCAGTTTTGATTATTTCACACTTGATTCCACCGTGGTTGGTAACCACTTGTCTCAACTCACCGTGACTCTCTACGATCTCGATGGCGTCGAGATTGCACTCGATGCAGGTACTGGCTCTTTCGCCAAGGACATCAAGGACCAAGCTGGCGACTATACCATCAAATACAAGGTTACCGATTATTCGGGCAACGAGTCCAGCGAGGTCACTCGTACCATCGTCGTACAAGACAGAACTCCTCCCGAGATCACCATGAACGGGACAAATCCCATCCATGACTTCTTTCGGTATGATTCGTCCAGCGACGCCATGGCCAATCCCGCAGACCCCGGCACTACGGACTTGGTCAGTAACATCGCTGGCCCCAATCATCCTTTGGCAAACGCCACCGTAGGCTTTTCCGGGTTGAATTCTATGCTTAACCCTCCCTTGGGTGAGCATGATTTCATCCTTGCAGCCTATAACTTCACCGATCCAGGCGTTTACGCCGAAGATAACCTAAATTGGAAGTCAGCGACCGAAAATCCTCCCGGCAGTTATCCTGATGGCGATGGAGACGGCAAAGGCGAACTGCATTTCATTGAAGATCTTACTTCCCAGCCAAGTGGAACTCTTACCAATTGGGATCGGATCTATCGGTACAGTCAAGTGACGGAAGGCAACACCAAATCCCTGAAGGATTGGCAGAAAACCCTTGAGGATGGGCTTCTTGGTAGCCCTACCACCAGTAACGCCAAGCTGCCCGATGCTAGTTCCAATTTCCTTGATCAGTCGAAAGCCCTAGGGGTCAACGAGAACGTCGTGATATTGACTATTTATTATTACGTGCGGGACGAAGCCGGCAACCAGTCTCAAGCAAGCCGTACGGTCTATCTTTACGAAAGCTTCAAGTTCACGGGACATGCCTTCTACGCAACCCCTCTCACCGACAACGAGGGCGGTACTTTTGAAAACCTCGAAGACCTTAATGACAATCGCTTGGATATGGATGGTGACGGTTTGAGTGACTACTGGGAGATCAAGGCCGGTACGAACCCAAAGCTTCCGGATTCCGACAACGACGGCACTGGAGACCTTCAGGAATTCAAGAATTGGGTGGACGATCCCAACGGTAACAACAAAACCCCCAACGATCCTTTCGCCTCCTTGTAAGGCGAAACTTCCCAAACTCCACTCTCTCCCAATGGGGGAGGGCAATCAATCAAGTCCGCCTTGGCCCAGCGCTTTCTTTGCGCGCCTCTACCAAGACGTCAGCCGACGTAACGACAAGGCTCGGAATAGGACGTTATTGACGCCATGAGCGATCTCTCGGTTTCCGAGAGTTTCTTTTCCAGCTTCCTTTGGCTTTCTCCCATTGCGTCGATCTGGTTGGCCATGCCTTGAATCTTGAGCTCCAAATCGTTCATCTTGGAAAGTATCTTTTGCATGTTTGATTCCATGGTTTCTGAATCATTCATCGATGTCCTTTGAGTTGGGTGTCATCTCTTGTTGCTATCAATAGGAGCACTGTACGTGAAAGAGCCTTTCCTTGCAAACATCCTCGAGAGATGGCGCCCCCACCAGGACTCGAACCTGGATCAATGGTTTAGGAAACCACTGTTCTATCCTTTGAACTATGGGGGCTGAAGCCTCTTGTAGTGAGGCTTTGGGTAAATTCCATTAAATTGTTCTTTTGACTTTTCCCCAAATTTTCCCCATAAATGTGGAGTGGCGGCGAAAAAGTATCAAGACGTTGAAGCAACTTATCTGTACAAGGGGCAGCCACTGACGGTTAGGTTTAAATTAAAGGAAAAGAATTACGTTCATTACGTCAGGATCAGGGTCCGCGCAAATCCAAAAGGGCTTGAGCGTTTTGATAAGGAAGCTACCGACTACGCTGACGCGCTTGCGAAAATTAACGATTGGAAACAAAAGAATTGCCCCGACCTTGCAAGGTTTAGGGATGTTACCACGAGGCTCAGCCCTGAGCAACTGAATGACGCCACGGAAGCAACCGACCTTTTACCGGAAGGCTTTACCCTTCTTCAATGCGTTCAGGCCGTACGACGTTTTCGTCAATATGAGGACGTCACCGTAAGGGAAGCCTTTGATCGGTATGTTGAGGCGAGAACGAGGACTGATGAAAACCCGGATGGGAAGTGGCGTTCCAAAGCTAGTTGCGACACAGCCAAAACGCACCTTTCACCTCTAGTTTCTCAACATGGCGAGCGGTTGATAAAAACCATCCAAGGTGACGAATTAAAAAAGTACTGGGCCAAGGGTTCGGATCAAACGCGGCGTAATAAATTTAATAGTTTTCGGACATTCTTTAACTGGTGTGCTGGTGCTGGGGGAATCCTTCCGGCAAGCCCCATGGCCAAGTTGGAATCGCCTCCAACGGGTAAAAAAAAGCCACCTGTCGTCCTGTCGGTGGAGCAGGTCGAAGCCTTCCTCAACTTGGTGAGCGAAGGCCGCTATTTGAAATGGCTTCCTTTCATTGCCGTTCAAGTGTTGGCTGGCCTCCGTGCCGGGGAAGTCCACAACAAGCAGCTTTACTCCAAGGCCAACCCTTCAATCCGCGTTCTCGGTTGGCAGGACATTTTTTTGGAGCCACCGAACGATGCGCCTTACCTCAAGATTCCTGAGATAGGAAAGAAAGACAGTAATCGCGAGGTTCAGCTTGCGCCTAACTTGGTATCAATTCTTCAGTCCGCGAAGGCCAAGGGACTGGAGGTTTTCCCCCGGACGCTCAGCGCGAAGGGTTTTCGTGGGCTTACTGCCAAGGCCGGCTTCCCTGAAGGCACTTGGCAGGCTAATACCTTCCGCCACACGGCCATAACCTACTGGTGGCGGTGGAATCCCATAAATAAAACATCAGATACCCGTGAGCCGGCGATGCGACGGCAATTCGGAAATTCCGAAGAAGTGCGGCAGGAGCATTACGTTAACCGTACGGTCCAACTGTCGGCGGCAAAGGACTTCTGGAAATTAGGATTGGAGCAATGATTACCTTAATCATGGCAATTGTCCTTGGCGTTGTTCTTTGCCTAACCGACCGCCGGTCGCTGGCCGAATTAATTGAGGATATACTTAAAAAGTAACGCGCGGCGGAAATCGTCGCTTCAGCGAGGTGGAACCCCTTTCAAAGTTTGTCGATCCACGACTGCACGTTCTTCGTGCTCGGATGGTTCGGGCCAAGTTTCTTCAAGTATATCCCTTTGGCCTTTTGCAGATACGCCAGCGCTTTCGTTTTGGCGCCCTTGTTGGAATAGCACACCCCGATGTTGTTGTAGGTGATGCCGACGTCGGGATGGTTGGGACCAAGCGTCTTCAATTGTATCGCCAACGCCTTCTCGTAGTACTCGATCGCCTTGTCGTACTCGCCCTTGTTGGAATAGGCCGCCCCGATGCTGACGTAGGTGGTGGCGACTAAGGGATGATCCGCCCCCAATGATTTCAAGAAGATAGTCAACGCCTTCTCGTAGTACCCGATCGCCTTGTCGTACTCGCCCTTGTTCTTGTATACCAGACCGATGTTGACGTAGGTGATGGCGACTGAGAAATGCTCTGGACCAAGGGTCTTCTTGTAGATGGCCAAGCACTTCTCGTTGTACTCAATCGCCTTCTCGTACTCGCCCTTGTTCTCGTATGCCGAACCAAGCAAGCCATAGGCGAACGCCCGATCGGCGTCTTTCACGGCATGGATGGCCACTTCGATGGCGTAGGCGATGGTTTGGTCGTTCTCCTGCAACTTGTTCGATATCTTACATAGCCTGCGCAGGTAGCGGACGCGGTCATAGCTATCCTGTTCCTTGAGCAATCCGAATGCGACGTACGCTTGGGTCATCTTCTCCTTGGCCTCGCGGTACTTGCCTTCCTCGAAAAAGGCGCCCGCTTGACTGTAAAGTTCCTCGATCTCGTCGGCTGTCAGTTTATTCGGGACAACCACCGCGGGCTCTGGGGCAGCAGCAGCGTGTTCCAGTTCCCTCGCCGCTATCTCTTTTTCGGCTTCAAGACGCGCGACCTTTTCCTTCAGACGATTGTTTTCTTTTTGGGTTTCATCGTCCGCTTCGGACTCGATCATTGTCTTGCCGTCCTCACCGCACCCGCCAATTAGCGTTCCGACCAAAAGAGCTAAAAGTATTCGCTTCACGCCCCGAACCAAAATCAAACCCCGAGTCCAGTCAAACGCTTTGAAGATCAAGTGTCCTTAATGCGTGAGCAACGGATTCCGCACCTAAGCTTCCCGGTTTTAGGTGAACGCAACTACATAGCTGGTGGACAGTTGACGATGGGGTTGTTTGGGCTAGGATCGAGAAATGAATAAATGGAAGTTCTAGGTTACATAGGTTACGGGGTATTGGTATTCTTTGCCGTTGCTTGGACATTTTGCGTGAGAACGCAACTGGCAGCGGGGCTCCATACCATAATGGGAGCGTTGTTTTTTGTAGTGTCGGCAATCTTGATTGGCGTTCTTGAAATCAATAAATTACATTCTTGGTGGGTGTTGCCATCGGGATTCGTTATTGTCATGATCTGTACAGTCATTTTATCTACCGAAATCCCATTGCTAAGCAGTTTCGTGAGGTACTTAGGTTCGATCTATGCATCGCTTGTCCGAATTGGCATTCCCGCCGGGAAAGTAAGCGCTGCCCAAACTGCCGCCGATATTGAAACATATGAACGATGGGTTCAAAAGGAGGATCAGCGAAGTGAGGACTCCGAAATCGTAGAATGCCTCAAATGTGAAACCAAGAATCGGATCCTCTCTCAAAAATTAGAAGAGGCCTCCCGCGAGGGAAGAAAACCCGTTTGCAAAAATTGCGGGGAACCTCTCACCATTTAATCAAGCGAACACGTTCCAAGCGTCCCGCCACGGCTCGCCTTGACCGCGGCGTCCACGTTCGTAGGGTCGGGGGCGTGTAGGCGGACGTAATCTTTGCGAGCTCCTCCTAGTCATCCACGGATCTGATTTCAGTGAAATCAATTCTAAACAAAGGCTCAGTCATCTCAGCATCATCCTCATACCGACTCTCTTGGGCCCAATGACTCCATCGTTCACGATGGCTTTGTGGAATTTCCCCTGAAAAGTAAACGTCATCACCTTCAGACAGTTTGAGATTAGGTTCCACTAGATAACATCAACTAATCTATAGCACCTGTCCAAGAAACATTTCTAACTTTAGTGTCTGAATCAATTGGAGTGGAAGCCGGCAAGAACATTACAGTTTCGAATTCTTTTTCAGCTAACTCATCCACAACATGAATGCGGGCTGAGTATATCCTGTGTTCAAATTTTCTTTTTTGGGTAGCATTCACTAGGCGTGTATAGGTATAAATCCAAGAACCAGTAGAGGCATTAGTTGGTTTGCCAAAAGTTGCTTTTACTTCTGCGAAGGTCTTGCCTTCCCACGCCTTAGCTTCTGCTACAGTGAGTGTGGTCCTCGGATACTTAGATAAATCTATGTCCAATTTAGAGGGGTCTTTCCAAGCTGGTAGATTTGACGTGGAGCTTGAAACGCAACCGTTTAATGCAAAGGCGATCAGGATAATTAAATAGTGTAATTTCATTTCTCTTAGGAATAAGATACTTTTAAACTTGTCAAGGGTATCAAGAGTCACAGTGGAAGATTCACCTCCCACCAAAAGAGCTAAAAGTATTCGCTTCACGCCCCGACCCAAAATCACCCCCCGAGTCCAGTCAAATGCTTTGCAGATCAAGTGCCATTGGCGCTGCCTATCCTTGCTTTGTCGGAACGCTGCCGCTGGTTTCACTCAACCGAAGAAGCAAATAATTGGATCGCGAGATGCCGAGCCGCGAGGCGTGAACGGACCAGCTTTTGGCTATGGCTTCGCTGGTTTGAATCTTTACTGTGGTTTTTCTAGGGTCGTAGTTTTTCATAGCTGGTTGGTATATTCAGTTCTTCAAAGGTAATTACACTTGTTTGCGGCGCCTGAATCAGGACTTCCTCGATGGGGACGAGGGCGCAAGTCGTGGGTAGGGTATCATGCTTTTCTTTCCAAGCATCGTGGTCCTCTGGCGTATAGGTTTCCAGTTGGCCGGCGGCCTCCAAATCAACAACCATTTTTTTTAATATACTAAGATCAATTATGAGAACTTTTTTTATGTTGTTGATCACGTAAATTAACCTGTTTGCCGTTGTATAAAGTAGTTTGCCTTTCTTTTTGTGGTTCTTTGCCAAGGTATAAAGTTCAAGGCATAGTTGGCCGGCCATGGTTGTGGTGAAATATTCATCTTGGTGCTCGCAGGTCAGTGCGAAACCGCGTTCCGGGGAAAACAACGCGTAATCGTAAAGTTGGCGGCGCTTGGGGTCTTCATTAAAAATCAGCGAACAACCAAAGTGGCGGGCCAAGGCCGCGCCCATTATGCCTTCGCGTTGGGCCGTTAGGGCTGTACTGTTCTTGAAAGCTTGGTCGTTCACGCGTTCTGAAGGAGCCGCGGCCACGGGCAGTCCTTCGGGCCGTAAATGGAATCTGTTGGCTGGAATAGATCCGAGCGCCAGTAGGGTTCGCCAAAATCATCGAGGTGTCGTGTTGGCTTCCCTTTTAACATCCTACTGTAAATCCTTTTCAGGTCAGCGGTCTTATGGCCGGTGCGCCGGTAGCCAAGAGCACTCAAGTGAGGAGCCATAACCGATAGTAGCTCATCGCCCGTTGGTCTGAAATAAACAACAGTAAATGGGCACCTCGGCATACCGCTAAGGTACTTTATAAAACCGGCTAGACGGCGAGTACCACCCCCTCGGTTGGAATAGCCGCGAAGTTGGTACAAAAAACAAATGTAAAAAGCTTTGTTGGTTCTCGTCGAAAGCGTGTCCGGATCCATCGGCGACGAAAGCAGCCAGTAGCCCCCGCCAAGGTTAACTTTACAATAACAATAGCTGGTCTCCCAACTTGCGATTAGACGACTGGTTTGAAGAGGATAACGCTTGTTAACAAAAGCCCACCAAGGGTGCTTGAACGCACCTTTGCTACCAACCGGTATATCGATGCCTTTCACCCACTCGTAGTTGCGCTTGGGCAGGTAAGGGATGGTTGCCGGCGGCGGCGTCTGGATCGGCGGAAAAGAGAGGTCCCAATAGCGGTAATCTCCGACGTCGGTCGGTACGCCTAGTAGCTGGTTAAGGGCGTGAACATTGGCCATAATAAGGTTTACACCTATGGCCAGCCCCGGGGAACAATTAATAATTAAAAACGTTTCCTTTGAAATTACCGTAAAATTACCAAACCACCTGCAATCCCCTAAAAATAGCGGCTAAGGCCAAAAACGCCGGTAGTTAGCGTGTTAGTTGCAAAATACTTTCAAATAGCCGGCGGGCTCCGATTTGAAATATATAAGCCTTGGGGTGGGTAATTCGGTCAATGGCCGTGGCCCCAGTTTGAAATTTAGCAGGACCAGTCCCGGCGGAGGGGAAGCCATTTAAATGGCCTAGGTTGCTGGCGAAGCGTAATTAAGAATCCCCTAGCGCCTCAGGGTGGAAGCATTGACCAAACAGTTTCAGAAGCTTTAAGGTCGAGGAATGATTAAATTACTTTCGGTTCTTATGGTCGCTATGCTCATGGTTGGGTGTGGGGAGGTAGCGAAGCAGCAGGCCCTTCAGAACGAGGCTAAGGACGTAAGCCCAAAGCGCACCAGCAATGTAGGGAACGCCACCAAGAATCCTCTGATTGAGGAGACCGAGAAGCTTAGCGACAAGGGAGTTATGAGTATTCCTCCTGAGAGTCTCAGAAACGAAGAGGATCAGGAAACATTTAAAGAAATGATTGAGAGAGATGCGCCCGTGGAAGAACGGAGGAAATTCCTACAGAAAGCACCTCTTAAGCACGAAGATTTTGGCGGGATCTCTACAGACGCCTACTCGGCAGTCTTTCGGGTAGCTTTATCCGTGCTTAAGAATCATCCGGAATTTTTGGATATGCCCCCGGAGAAAATGACGGAAGTAAGAGAGGGATTGATGGATGAACTCATGATGAAGTTTCAGGGGAAATGGTTTAGTCCTCTAGAAGAAGGCGAGAAAGGTACAGACCGCCCGGGAAAGAAACTCGCAATGAGGGTTGCCCGCGAGACTGAAGAGGGCCAAAATAGTGAAGAGTCCGACAGTGACCGTGGGGACACAAATGAGGTCGGCGAGGGAGACGCGGTGGAAGACCAGACTACTCGGGATGAGACGAAGAAGCAGGCCCTTCAGAACGAGGCTAAGGACGTAAGCCCAAAGCGCACCAGCAATGTAGGGAACGCCACCGAGAATCTCTTGATTGACATGACCGATAAGCTTAGTGACGAGAGAGTTATGAGTATTCCTTCTTGGGGCCTCAGAAACGAAGAGGATCAGGAAACATTTAAAGAAATGATTGAGAGAGATGCGCCCGTGGAAGAACGGAGGAAATTCCTACAGAAAG
>PBLJ01000062.1 GCA_002721705.1 Opitutia bacterium | reverse complement strand
TTGTCGGGCCCGATTGGAAGCCTGTGGTGATTGGAGAGAATGAGGGTCGCAGCTTCATCCATGGGGAAACCTTCGATGTGGACGGAGACGGTGACCCCGACTTTATCGGGGCTCGCTACAAGCCGGGCTTGGTTGCTTGGTACGAGCGTCCCGCAAAACCATTGCAGGATAAATGGATGATGCGGGTGGCGGATGATGAGTTGAATGGTATTCATGGGGTGTTGAAGGCGGACGTGGACGGCGACGGTCGACTCGACCTGTTGGCCAACAGTGGCCAACCGGTTGGTGAATATCCCAATTCGGCGGCTTGGTTGAAGGTGCCGAAAAATCCTCGCAAGGCGAAGCGCTGGAAACGATTCATCTTCGCCGACCAAGATGCTCCCGGGCTCAGCCATTACCTCGGCTATGGAGACTTGAACGGAGACGGGCGAGTCGATCTTACCCTCGCCGCCAAGGGCGGCCCGCAGGATAAGTCCGGTAAAGGTGAATGGTTCGCCTGGTGGGAAGCGCCCAAAGATCCGACACAGCCTTTCAAGAAACATTTGCTTCCCGGCAAGCATCCCGGCGCTACCAATATTCAACCTGCCGACGTGAATGGGGACGGAAAGGTCGACGTGATCGCTTCTCGGGGTCACGGGAAAGGGCTCATCTGGTTTGAGAACCCGACTTGGAAAATCCATGACGTCAACACCGACCTGCTGTCTCCGCATTGCCTTCAGGTGGTCGACATGGACGGTGACGGCGACATGGACGCCGCTACCTGCGCCTACGTCAGTAGAGTGGCCGCTTGGTTCGAGAACGACGGCAAGGGAAACTTTACCACCCACGTCGTATCCGACGACCAAGCAGCTTACGACATCCGGGCCGTGGACATGGATGGAGACGAGGACCTCGACCTGCTCATCGCAGGCCAGTTGAGCCAGAACGTGGTGTGGTACGAGAACCCGCTGAAATAGAGTGGGTTTGCCTTATTTCTCGACGATCCAGACGTTGCGGAACTGGAGTGGGTTGCCATGTCCCTGCAGTTTCATGGGACCGGGGGTGCCTTCGGGATCGCGTCGCGAACCACCTGTCTTGCCCGGGATTTCGTACTTGTCGTGGATAAGGATGCCGTTGAGTCGGGCGGTGAACACGGCGTTCTTGGTCTTTTTGCCATTCTTTGCCTTGGCGTTGGTAAATTCAACGTCGTAAGTCTGCCAGCTAAGGGGAGGGAAGCAACCGTTCACGTCGGAAGCTTTCTTTGAATAGATGCCGCCGCATTCGTTGTTCAGCCCCTCGAGACCGAAGGAGTCGAGAATCTGCATCTCATAGTGGTCCACTTGGTAGAACCCGCTGTTTCCTCTCCCTTGTCCGCGAGCGGCGGGACGATAAGGGAGTAGAAACTCGAGGTGCATGTGGTAGTCGTTGAACTTTCTCTTGGTCTTTATGTCGCTGCCATCGGTATTGAGAAGCTTGGTCTTCTCATCGAGTCGACCACCCTGCCACTCGTCCTTGTTGGAACCGTCGAACAACACGATGGCTCCCTTGGGCGGTTTTTTCCCCATGGTCGGGCTGACGCGGTTCGCCTTGGCCAAGGAAAACTTTTTTTTGTCGTGAGTCAGGCCTTGGAGTTTGCCGTCACTGATCACCCCGGAATATTCCTTGTGACCATCGGGTGGGAATTTCCGCGTGGCGCTGAATTCAGAGGGTGAGCTGCCAAGGTAACGCTTTTTGCCCTTGGCGGCATGCAGGATGACGGAATTGCCTTCCAGTTTGCCGTCCAGCAGGATCTTATTTTTGCCATCCCAACCGGCTCCGGGCAAGCCACCTGGATAGAGCACTGCTTGGAAGGCTCCCTTGTCGAGGGCGATGACTTGGGCCCCCAAGCCGTCACCTGCGTATTCGCCTTGGTATTTGTAGTCTGCGGGCAGGTTGGGATCCTTGAGATCGGTGTAGGTGCCACCGAATTTCTTGGGGGCGGCCGAAAGGAAGGTTGAGGCAGCCATTGCGGCGACGAGGCCGAGGGCAGTACGAATTTTCATGAGGATTAGCTCCTGTTTGTTTGGTTGAAAAGGTAGCAGTGAACTAGGGTGAGACTAATCGCAACGAGGCTTTTGGTTCTTGGCAAAGAAAAAGAGAACCCCATTGGTTGATTTCCGCCCTGACGTCGCTGCGACCAAGTTCCCGCAAAAAAAGGCAACTACTCGCTCTTGGGCTTGGGTCGTCGTAGTTTTTCGAATATCTCTCGAACGTACTTTGCGGGCAAAGCGTAAGTCGTCACGCGATCGACCCTGGCTACGTTTACCCCCAAGGCTTTGCCGTTCAGATTCAGTACTGCCCCTCCCATGGCCGTTGGGGGGAGCGAGACGTCGTGCTGAATGATCATGGGGAAGTTGTCCTTGCGTTTGGAAACACGACCACTCATGCGGGCATTGCGGTCAAACTGTTCGAAAGTCACGGAGCGATGGCCTAGGGTCACGCGAAAGGACAGCGTCTTTTCCCCTCGTTTCACCTGAATGGCGACGACTTCCCCGGGATCGTTGGCTCCTACCAATTCGATTGTTTTTTCGCGCGAGGTTACTTTCTGACGATCGACGGTTGTTATGACGTCCCCGTTTTCGAGGCCAGCGGCCGCTCCCGCGGAGCGAGGCATCACACGCTCGATCATTACGCCTCCCAATTCCTCGCCGTCCCGCCCAAGGATCACGCCGATCACCCCACCAACCCTATCAATGGGCCTGCTTTTGGCACCAACCACACCGACCTTCAATCTTTTCAAGGTGGGGTCGGCCGCAACCAACCAGGAACCTTCCGCCGGGTTCTCTTCATCCGCCCAGGAAATAGGCGTCAAATCCTCCGCTCCCTTGATTTTAAGCAATGCCAAGTCAGTTTCCTTGTCCCGGCCACGAATACGTACCTTGTACTTGGTGCCGTCCGCCAAGATGGCCTCTTGGGCTCCGATGCAAACGCTGGCCTTGGTGATGACGTGGCCCTGTTTGCTCACGATCGTACCCATGGCGAGAGAGCGTCCGTTGCGAACCAGTCGCACCGTGGAACCTAGACCGGCTTTGGAAGACTCCTCGAAGGCCTCCAAGGTGTCCTTGCCGTTTCTATGTTGTTCATCCGGCAGGCGATCGATTGCCGGGAGAGGAGCAAACGAGAGAAAGAAACAGAGTAGGTAAATCGTCGTTGGACGATGACGAAGGCAGTGGGTTGAAAACGGCATGACTTATTCGGGGCGTTCGCCCAATTCGAGGCTAATGGTTAATTCTTGTTCTCCTCGCACAAGGTCAACCACCACTTCATCTCCTGGTTCCTTTGACCCCACCACAATGGAAAGTTCTTCTCGGCTGTCGATCGGTTCTCCATCGATGGCCGTGATCACGTCGAGCTTGCGGATTCCGCTCTTGGCTGCCGAGGATCCCTTGACCAATTGCAGGATCTTCAAGCCATTCTCGGTTTCCTCCGTGCCTACACCCAGAAATCCTCCCTTTTGGAGGTCTCGTCTGGAAATCATCTTACCTTCCTTGAAGAGATCCCAGTGCTCGAGATAACTTTCTACGGGAGCGTGGAAATTAGCGTCGTCGGACATGGCGATACGGCTGTGTATACCGATCACCTCTCCTTCGAGGTTGAGTAAGGGCCCTCCGGAGTCACCACCCAATAAACGGCAATCCGTACGCAAGGTGGCGTCCCGTTTGTTGATGATGCGCCCGATTCTGGTCACAATACCCCGCTTTTCCATGAACCCTCCGGGATGGCCGAGAGCAAAGCACCAATCACCGACTTGCGATTTCCCTTTTTCCGCCATCGGGGAGAAAGGCCATTCCCCTTCCTCCTTGATCTTGCATATGCCGGAATCCGAAATTTCGGAACCACCCATGGTGACGGCCTCTACCTTGCGACCATCCGGGAAGACGACCGTTACCGTGCGACCGGGTCTTCCCGAGACATGTCCGGCGGTCAACACGTACCCGTCCTTGCTGACAACGACCCCACTTCCTGCGCCCCCGCCGCTTTGGACTGCCACGACTGCTGTTTTCGCTTTCTCCAAGACGCTTTGCAACTTGGCTTGAATGGCCAACAGGTCGGCCTTGTTTTCCGGAACGTCTTTGTTCCAAGCTTTTGTTTCTTCCTCCTTATCGGCAAAGGTAGCCAAAGGCGTGAAGATAAAAGCGACAAGGGCTGTAAAAATTTTGGTTCGCAAGGATTTCAGTTGGTTGTTTCCGTACATCAATTTTCCGAGGATAGGTTTTGCAACAAGGGTATCAAATTAGTGTGAATGTTCAATTTTCACAAGGCGCCGCCAGTTATTTTTTCGCAGTCCAAGTGATAAAGCCCTTGGAAAAACTCCTCATCCCAGCGTTCTTCCACCATCAAGGATCCGGTTACTCGAATGACCTGGTCCATCAAGATATCGACACCTTTGCTGCTGTTTACGACGATCCATCCATTGGCGGCCGGAGTCTTCCCGTAACAGCAACTCATTTGATCGGGCATTAAAAGGAATTCAGTCACTTTATTGTCCTCGTTGACCATGGTCGGCATCATGAATCCTTCCATGGCTACCTTGGAACCATTGAATTGGCGTACTTCTCGGGGTACGCGTTTGAGAAATGCCGTGGGATCGGGCTCCTTTCCGTCGCTGTCCCATTCCACCTCATACGGGAAACTGGAAAGAGAGCGAAAACTGACTTCACGGAATGGGCTGTCCTTGGCGAGGGGGGGAAGCGTTGACTTGATAGGTTCGGGAGCGGGAGGGCCGTTGTCCTCGGATTGTTCAACTTCGGACGATTTTGTATCGGAGGAAAGGGTTTCTCCGACCACGACCCCTTCCGAGATTTCACTCGCTCCTCCAGTGTCCAAGGAAGTTGCTTCGTCGTCCACCGACGCATCCTGCGCCAGCTCGTTTTCCTGATCCTCCTTTGCTTTCTCGGGAAGGTTCGTCTCCTGGTTGGCGCCTACCTTGACTTTGTTTGGTCCTGTTTTGTTTTCAGATTGGGATTCAATGAGTTTCCCTTGAGCTACTTTGCCGGTAGCGGATGGATCGTAATCGTCGTCGGCGCAACCCATGAACACTAGGGTTGCCGTCAAGCTTGCGATAAACGATGGGTTAAAGCGTTTCACGGTAAAGAGCACTTTCTATCATTCAAGTCCCAGTGGTCCTTAATTGCAAGCGTTCCGCGCCGATTGGGAACGGATCAATGATCGTGGTCATGATCGTGGTCATGATCGTGGTCATGCTGCGCCTCGTAATGAAAGGATAGGTTTGAATAAGTTTTTCCCTTGATGGTTACGCTTATTACCGTCCCCTTGAATTCCTCGACCTCGAGTAGCGCGCCTTTGGCTTTGAAATGATCAGTGTTTCCCACCGTTCTGTCGAGATCCGGATTTTCCACGGCCTGCAGTAGGATGGGCTCCTCTTGGTCGTTGATTTTAATTTCTATGTTTTCTTGCTTGATGAGTACCGGATGTTGGTGATGTGCGTCTTTTACGTAGATCTCAAGGTCTCCGTTATCATGATGATGTACGAGTTCCAGGCTATTCTCGTGTTTGCCGCATTCAATTAATATGCCACCGTGCTGCGGTTCGTGGTGGTGACCATTTTCGTGGTGGTGGCCGTCGCCGCAAGAGGAGAGGATCAGTAAAATGGCGGAGGACAGGATTAAATGTAGTATGGTTTTCATCGTTTGCGTCATGATGTGGGTGTTAAGTTTTGGGCTACGTCGGAGCGGTAAGCTTGAATGGCTGGCAAAAGGCCGCTGAGCAACCCAATGGCGAGCATGCCTGCCGATACTTGAAGAAAAATCGGGTCATATTCGAAAAGCTCGATGATCACGCCCACCTCTTCCCGTATGTAGTCAGCCGCAAAACTGCCTATTCCCGCGAAAATGGCGAAGGCGCCTATAATGCCTAGCAACGTGATCAAGCCTGCATGGGCGAGGATGGACGCGGTGACCGTGGCGCGTCGCGCTCCCAGGCTCCTTAGGATGGCGATTTCCCTGCGTTTCTCGTTCATGGCGCTGCGCAGGGTGGCCAGGATGACTCCTGCCGCGGTGAGCGCAACCAAGGCGGCGATTGCGGTGAGGGCGAACTCGAAAGCTTTGAATTTTTCAAAGAGTGGAGCGATCGTCATCAGGATGTCGGGCATCATCAACTCGGGATGATTTCGGTAATAATAGAGCAACTGCAAGTATTCTCTTTTGGCCTTGGGTTGAAACTTTATCAAGACGGAGGAAGGGGCAAAGCCCAAGCCTTCGGCGTGTCCTGGCATGTTGAGGGCGCCTTCTATGGGAATCCATACCACGTGGTCGGCCGGTGTACCCGTGGGCTCGAGCACGCCCGTCACCACGAAGTCGTTCGGATGCACGGAGTCTTCGCCCGTGAAATCGAGACCATGATAAGGTTGTATGACGTCACCGACCCGGATTTTCAATTTTCTCGCCACGAAGGCGCCGAACACGGCTTCCTGACGGTCGTCCGCGAATAATTCGCCGGCCGCTAGTTCGTATTTTCTACCCGGACGCCATTCATGGTCTTCGAAAAGTTTTCGAATCGTGCCCACCATACGAAACCCTTTGTAATTATCGCCCCCGCTCAAAGGAATAGCTTCCTTGACGGCGCGATTATTTTTCAAGTTTTCGTATTGTTCTTGGGTGAGAGGCTTGTCCGGACCATTGCTGACGTGGAAAATGGAGTTCAGCACGAGATCCACCTTGGAACCTCGTACGCCGAGCACGGCATCGAAACCTCCATCGTAGACGCGGAATGCCTTTTCGGTTTCCGTTTTTATTTTCCAGGTCGAAAGGAAGAGTCCGCCGGCGAGGGCAATGGAGAACGCCGCCACGATGCTGGACAGGCCATATTGTCGTAGACCACGCCAAGCGAGAAACAGAATGACTGAAGGACCGGATCGCAACATGGCTCAGGATGTTCCGGTTGCTTGCTCGAAGGCGGCGTTGAGGTCTCGCCAGTCGAGATTTTGATCGAAGGAGTCGACGAGCGCCTGGTCGTGGCTGACAAGGAGGAGCGCGGCTTTGGTGTCGACGCACAGCTTACGCAGGAGTTCCAAGGCTTGGGCAGCGCTGGAGGGATCGAGGTTGCCGGTGGGTTCGTCGGCCAAGACGAGTTTGGGCTCGTTGACCAAGGCGCGAGCAACGGCCACGCGCTGTTGTTGGCCAATGGAAAGCTGCCTGGGGTAGTGTCCCATGCGATGATCGAGACCTACTTGCTCGAGCAGTTCCTCGGCTCGTTCTTGGTTGGCCTCACCGGCGAAGGCCATGGGCAAGAGAAGGTTTTCCAGGCAAGTGTAGCCTTGGAGCAAGTTGAAGGATTGAAAAACGTAACCAATGGAATTAGCCCGCATCAAGTCGCGCCTCGCCTCGTGAAATTCCGAGATGCATTCACCGTCGATATGGATGGCTCCTGCGTCCGGTTTCAAAATTCCGGCAATGAGATGCAAAAAGGTGGTTTTCCCTGACCCGCTAGTTCCCCTTAAGGCGAGTTGATCACCTGCCTGCATAGTGAATTCCTTGACTTCGACCACAGGCAACTCTCCGCCTTCCGGTGAGGGGAAGCTTTTGCGCAGGTTTGCAATCTCGAGAAAAGCCATGGGGAGGGTTTCGGCTGAAAGTTACCCTTAGTGTAGAAAAAAGCAAAGGGCCATGACGAGAACAAAGCGTTGCCTTTCAAGCCAAGCTTTGGCTAGGCTGGACTACCGAATTTAAGAGTCCATAGACTTCTTCATGAGAAAAGTTCTCTTCGTTTGTATCCACAACAGCGCTCGTTCGCAGATGGCGGAGGCATTTCTCAATCAAATGGGAGAGGGGCGTTTCAGCGCCGAGAGCGCGGGACTGGAACCGGGTGAGCTCAACCCAGTGGTGGTCGAGGCGATGCAGGAGGTTGGGTGGGATCTTTCCGGTAACAGCTGTGATTCCATTGATGATTTCCTGCCAAGGGCGGAAGAGTTCGCCTACGTGGTGACGGTCTGCGACGAGACTGCGGCCGAGCGGTGTCCGACCTTCCCCGGTGTCGTCAAGCGCCTGCACTGGGGGTTTCCGGACCCTTCCTCTTTCGAGGGATCTTTCGAGGAGAGACTTGAGCGCACGCGTAAAGTGCGTGACTTGATCAAGGGGCGGATCGCGCAGTGGTTGTCCTCTGTCGCGTGAGCCTGATCTCGTCGTCCAATGAATCTATTTCAGACCACGTGGTTGAGAGCGTGAACGATGTTAAGGGCGTCGTTGCCGATCCGCTCCATTTCATTGAGGATGTCGACGTAGATCATTTCAGACTTCACGTTGACCGCTTCCTTCATTCGTTTGACGGCTCCTTTGCGCAGCATCTTTCTTGAGTTGTCGATGCGCTGTTCGATTTTCTCCGCCTCTTCCAACTCCGGAAGAGTGGACTTGTCTTTCAAATGGGTTTGATAAAGGTCCATGAAGTCGAGGATTTGCTCCGAGAATACCTTTATCTCCTTCTTGGTTTTATCAGGCAGGATGCGATCCTTACGGTATTTTCGATGGGCCAACTGAACCAAACGATGGCAACAGTCCCCAATGTCTTCGAGTTCGGCGGTTACCCTGAGTAAGGAGGTTACGTGCAAGGCGCTTTCTCCGGCTAGGCTATCTGTGGTACAATGAATAAGCGTTTGAGTGATATCGAATGTTAGTTCGTCGCACGTGTTTTCCAGCGCCAGTAGTTCATTGATTAATTTCCCCTTATCTTCGTCGGGGTGTTCGAACACTTCTACGAAGCCTTCGAACATATAGCGGGTTACGGCGGCGAGGCGATCGACCTCCGCTTCGACCAAGGCAAGATTCAATTCACCTGTTTTCGGTAGAACCCCTGAACCCTCGTAATGAATGGCAGCCAGGCTGTCGGGAACGGGGTCATCCTCCTCGGTCGTTTCGGGTTTGACCATTCTCTCGACCAATCTACCCAAATGGGGAGCGAACCCAATCAGAAGGCAGATATTGCATAGGTTGAAGAGAGTATGGAACAAGGAGAGGTGAAGCGGGGTGTTTACGTCGACTATGGCTTTCCGGACCTTGTCCTCATCGCTTTCGGGATACACTTCGACGTAGGCTTGGATTTCCTCTTGCGTGACTTCGGACTTGTGGATGGCGCCCGGCATCACGGCGTCTACCATACTCATGAAAGGATAGAACAGAATGATCATCCAACAGACCCCCGCCAAGTTGAAGATAAGGTGAGCTCGGGCCGCTCGCTTGGCGTTTATGTTGGCTCCCAACGATGCCAACCATGCGGTTACGGTGGTTCCTATGTTCTCCCCCAACACAATGGCGGCTGCTATCTCGAAATTAATCCAACCGTTTATGGCCACGATGATGGTGATCCCCATTGCTGCGGAGGAAGATTGAACGAGAAGCGTCAAGAGGACGCCAATCAGAATGAAAATCAGAACCGACCCGAACCCATAGCTATTCAATTGAACGATCAGGGATTGAATTTCCTCAACGAGTAGCTGATCTGCTGGATCGGTGCTCTTTAGAAGTGATTTAACGTCAGGTACTGCTTCCTTCAATTCGCTTAGACCGAAGAACAACAAACCGAACCCTACCAATACTTCCCCCAAATTCTTCACTTTCGGTTTGCTGAGGAAAATCAACGGTAATCCAACCCCAATGATGGGTAAAGCGATCTTGGACAGACTGAACTTGCCTACCGTGGCGATGATCCAACCCGTCAGCGTGGTGCCCAAGTTCGCTCCCATGATCACACCTATCGATTCCATCAAGGTGAGGAGCTGGGCGTTCACGAAACTCACCACCATCACAGTGGTGGCCGACGAGGATTGCACCAGGCAAGTGACCAGCACCCCCGTCATGAGGCCGAAGAAACGATTTTGGGTCATCGTCGCCATGATTCGGCGCATGCCCTCGCCGGCGACTTTTTGGATACCTTCACTCATCACCTTCATGCCGAAGAGGAATATGCCCAATCCTCCCAGCACGTAGAGGAGTCCCGTCAAGAATTCCCAAAAACTAATATTCTCCATTTCTAGATCCAGCTTGTAGGTCGTTTGGTTCCGTGATCCGGCAGCTAGAAGAGAATTTGCAATTGAGCGCGTAACCCATTTGCGTCGACGTCTGATCCACCATCACCGGAGGTGTCTTCCAGTTCGTTTATTTCGTACCCGAGCATCAGCTTGGTGTCGTGTCCTTGGAAAAGGTAGTTCACGCCAATGTAGTGCTGGTCCATTTCATCGACCGTATCATCACCGACGTTGGCCCGCCGTATGATCTCCTTGGCGTTCACCGTGTCATCGGCGGCATTGACGTTGGAGAACCGATAGACCAATTCCCAGCCACCCTCTACGTCGTAGGCGGCTTGGATCATGTAACCGGCGTGTTCTTGGTCCGCGCCTCCTGAAATTTCGGCTTCACCGTTCATGAATTCGGCGTCCAAGTTGAGATTGCCGAAGTGGAGGTTGCCGAAGAGGTTGTAAGCGGAAAAGTCTCCTCCTTCATAAACTCCACCCATGGGCATGCTGCCGTACTCGATTCCTCCGTAATAACCTACGGAGTCGTTGGATCCGTCATAACGGAGGCGAGCCCACCAACCTTGGGCTTCATTTTCGTACTCGTAACGGCCCTTTTTCAGGCTGTCGGACTTGGAATTGTTGTTTTGGCCCGCATTGGCGTAGGCCAGTCCGTAGGACAATCCGTTCTCCAGCTTTCCCTGGGCGAATATTCCTGTGTGGCGGGCATTGAACTTGATTGTTTCGGCAAACTGTCGGCTCACGGCCGACCGCTCTATGGCTTTGGTCTTTGAGGACGAGGTTGTTTCCTCCAGTCCAAAAGGCACCTTCAGTTGACCAACGTCTATGCGGATTGCGTCGCTTGCCTGATACCATGCGGAAGCCCCTTCGAGAAAAGCTTTTTCATCGGCGAAGTCCATTACGAGGTCACCTCCCCAATGGTCACCCAATTTGGCGTGACCGCCAAGGAAGAGACGGCGAAAATAAAATTGTCCGCGATCGGATTCGCCTGATCCCACGCCATCGTAATTGTCGTATTGAGCTTGTACGCGCCCAGAGAACTTCAAGGAGGTTACTTGTTTGCTTTTAGGGCTGACGAAAACTTTGGGAACTTCCGCTTGCTTTACCTTGGATGCCCCGAGGCTGTCCGCCTCCGCTTGGGTAAGGTGTCCTTTGCCCACTAAAAGATCGACGAGCGTCTTGTCGACGCCGGGTGCTTGTTGCGTAACAGTGTTCGCCTCCGCTTGAGTCACGAGGCCTTTCTTGATTAATAGATCAATCAGCTTCTGGTCGGCCCCATGGACAACCAAACCGAAGCCGCTGCAAATGAATGCTAGAAGAATGGCAAAGGCCTTCAAATTCATTTCGTATTTTATAATTCGCGACCAATGAATCAATCGGCTGCCAAAATAGCATACCATTGTGACGTCAATCCGAAGAATACGTAACGATTACGTTACAAATGCCGCCGATCCCTCCGAGAGGGATTGTGATCTGTCCGACGTCCGGCCATTCAGGAACGATAGGGTAGGGTGAAGGAGAAGGTGGTGCCCTTTTCCAGTTCGCTCCGAACGGTGACAGATCCGCCGTGCAGTTCCACGACGTGCTTCACGATACTCAATCCCAAACCGGTGCCGCCGCTTTCTCTCGACCGGCCCTTGTCGACGCGATAGAATCTTTCGAAAAGATGAGGAAGATCTTTCTCGGGAATACCGTAACCATCCTCCTCCACTTCGCAGCGTAATTCTCCTGCCTTGGCATCTATGAAAGTGCGTATGGTGATGATTGAAAAATCGCGGGCGTACCGCAGAGCGTTGTCCAAGAGGTTTTCGAGAACACGCTCGATCTTTACGTGATCGAAGTGGAAGAAGTCTTCTTTCTCGGCGAGTTCCAACCGGATGGACTGGGTTTCTTGGTCGAGGCGGTCATGAAACCTGTCCGCGACGGTTTTGGCTACGACGGCAAAGCTGCCTTTTTTCAGGGTTAGGGCATGAGACGGTGATTCCAATTCCGCCAATTGAAGAAGGTCTTCCACCAAGGAGCAAAGGCGATCCGAATTCTTTCGAATCTTGCCGATGAATTCGCGGCGTTTCTTACCCGAGAGTTCTTCGTAATCGTCGTCCAGGGTTTCAGCGAAACCCTTCACGATGGCAACCGGCGTGCGCAATTCGTGGGACACGTTGGCGACGAAATCCCTGCGGACGTTGTCGAGACGATCAACGCTTTCCTTTTCCGATTCTGGCTCCATCTCCAATTTTGGGTCGAGATTCTGCGTGTTTTCCTTCGCCGCGGGTCGTCGGCTATGCAAAAGGAAATAGAAAGCCAACCCAAGACCCAAGAGCGCCATCACCAAGCCCCAGATATTCATTGGCGAAACAAACTACCTCGCTTTCTCCACCAAACGGTACCCAACTCCTCGTACCGTATCGATTCTCAAGTCGGCGTCGGCCATCTTTTTGCGTAATCGACGAATATGAACGTCTACGGTTCGGGTTTCGATCTCGGTATCGAATTTCCACACGCTGAAGAGTAAGTTTTCCCTTGTTTGCACTCTCCCTTTGCGTTTGAGCAAATATTGCAACAGCTTGAACTCGGTCACCGTAAAGCCAACTTTTGTCCCATCGATACTGACGGCATGATCTTCCTCGTCCAAAGTTACGTTTCCCAATACGATACACCCGTCCGCGACCTTGGATTGTTGCGTTGTTCGCTTTAGAATGGCTCGAATCCGAAGGACCAGTTCCTTGGCATCAAATGGTTTGCCCAAGTAATCGTCGGCTCCGCTTTCGAGGCCTTTGATGCGATCTTCCACGCTTGCCCGGGCCGTGAGCATGACAACGGGCACTTCGTTTAGCAGGTTATCGGATCGGAACATGCGCAGTAATTGATAACCGTCCAAGTCGGGCATCATGACGTCGAGTACAATGAGGTCGGGATTGAAGTCGCGCGCCGCGCTGAGGGCGACAAAGGGATCATTCTTGGCTTCCACCTTGAACCCTTCCCGCTTCAGTTGATAGCGAAGCAGGTCGGTCAAGTCACTCTCGTCGTCGATGATGAAAATGCGCTTCGCGGAGGTCATGGAACCGCGCTGTGATTACTTCATGACTTGAACTTCGCCAATCCAAAAAGTTGCAGGTGACCAACTACAGTCGGGTTCCCGCTCCATAAGGTTGGGCCTTATCCTTCCATTCGTTCGACTTTACCATCCACCATAAGGAAGTGGCATCCAGCCAAGCGTTTGGCTTCGCTAGGGCTATGCGTAACGTGCAGGATGGTTACCCCGGTCTCTTGATGGACGCGTTCGATGAGCCCGCACATTTCTTCATGAAGTTCTTCGTCCAATGCGCTTAGAGGTTCGTCCAAGCAAAGCACGGAGGGGCGATGTGCGAGGGCCCGACCCAAGGCCACGCGTTGCGCTTCGCCACCACTCAATTTTCCGGGATCTCGATCCAAAAGATCCTTGATGCCCAACAGCTCGGCCAGTTCATTGATTCGTTCGGAGATTTCGTCTTGGGGAAGCTTGCGCAGCACGAGCGCGAATGCGAGCTGCTCGCGGACAATCATGGAAGGAAACAAGGCGCGATCCTGCGGGACGTAACCTACGCCGCGTTCAGCCGGAGGGAGGTCCGTGACCTCTAAGTCACCGAGCAAGATGCGGCCGCTGGTGACATGGCGCAGGCCGCACACTGCCTCCAGGATGGTTGTTTTCCCACATCCGCTTCGCCCCATCAGGACCCCATACTCGCCTTTACCCAACTGGAAGTCCACGGCGTTCAATTCAAAATCGCCTTGTTCGAGCGTTACTTTGTCGATGACGATCATGCGAAGATTCGTTTCATACCCAAGGTGCGCGCTACAATGAAGACAAGGGCTGCGGCCGCGATCATGATCAAGGACACCGCGAGCATGCCTTCCGTTCGTCCTGCTTGGAGTTCAAGGTAAGCGCTGGTGGGAAGAACCTCGGTTTTTTGCCGTGTGGTGCCGGCGAACACCAGGATGGGTCCGAATTCTCCCAGTGCTCTGGCCCAAGCCAACGTGCCAGCAGCTAGCAGCCCACCTTTGGCCTGGGGCATGATTACTTTCCAAAAAGCCTGCCGACGACTGCAACCCAGTGTCAGGGCAACTTGTTCAAAGCGCTGCGGAATTTGGTCGAAGGTCACGCGCATCGTTCGCACCGCGAAAGCGCAGGCCACCATGAATTGGGCGAGTACCACCGCGGGCCATTGGTAAACCACTCTTTCACTGAGCCAATCAGGGGCATAGCGAAAGAGGATCAGCAAGCTGAGACCAATGACTAGAGGTGGCAGGACGATGGGGATGTCCAGCAAGGTGTCGATGAACGGTTTGCCGCGAAATTCGAAACGACTCATAAGGTAGCCGATGGGGACGGCCACCCACAGGGAAAACAAAGTGGTAAGCGTGCAGCTTATCAGGCTTAGCTTGATGGAAAACTGGATGTCCTCGCTGCGCAGAGCTTGAATGAGCGGATTGGGGATGGAGAGATTCAGCTGGTTGGTTGGCTTGCTGTCGGGCGGCAAGGTGAAAGACAGTTGTTGGGCGCTGGTGTCGGTGATCTCATGGACACCGTTCCAGCCGGATTGATCCGCTCCCGTTACACGGATGAAGGTACCCCAGATCAAGCCATGCGGCGCATCGGTTTGCAGCGTCACCAAGTCTTTTTCGATGGAGATATTCGTGATTCGGACCTCTGGGCGCAGGGATGCCGTGATTGGCTTGTTCTTTTGGCTGGGTATGAGAACGACCTTGCCGCTTCGGGCCTCAAACAAGCCATTCTTCGTGATTGTCCGGTCATCCTGCTTCAAGCCGGACTCATTTTCACCTTTGCGAAATTGATAATTTCTACCCGGCTCGACGGCGATGGGAACACCCTCTGCATTTTCATCCACGTATTTCCCGTGTTTCACGAGCTCGGGTCCCACCACCGGTTTGTCACCGTAGTCCAGAAACACGAGATCGGCCAGCAGCATCAACAAGATGATCAGCAAGTAACTGCCGCCCAATACTCCGAGTCCGATCAGGAAGGGTTTATCCGAACCCACCTGGAAGGCGGTTGCCTTCTTTTCGCTCATGGATTTTCTTGATCCGCTTGCCAAGTGAAACCTAGTTGCTTGAAGCGACGCTGGGAGATTTCCGAGGTGATTTGCTCCATCAACCGACGAGCTAGCTCGGGATAGGGCGTGGTTTTCTTGGCAGCGACGTTTTGGATGGCGATGGCATGAGGGGAGGGGATGGGTAAGAAATCGAAGTTTTGCTTCAGGTGTTGTACGTTGGCTTCGTAAACCAAGACCACGTCCAGGTTTTCGCCGCCTTCGATATTTTGAATGAGCAAATGAGCGGTGACCGGCTTGTAGACGACGTTTTTCATGATGGCCGCTTTTTGCCCGGATTCCTCAAACAATTGCTCGGACAAGTAGCCCAAGGTGCTGGCGGCGCTGTTGGTGATGCCAATACGCAGACCTGAGGTGGTCAGGTTACTTAGATTGCCTCCATCCAATCCCTTTGGGTTGCCTTTGTTAACCAAAAGTCCGATGCGGGTTTGCGATACCTTGAGGTCTGGCCCAAATGGATTACCCAAGTTGTTTTGGACGTCGTCGAGGTAAGAGGCGTCGCAGGTCATGAACAAGTCCGGTATGCTGTTGCCTCCCGGTTGCATCTTGCTGACCAAGGTGCCGCATCCGGCATAAGTCACTTCCACTTCGCAACCTTCCCTCTCCTTGAATTCCATTATTGTTTTTTCCAGGGCCTCGCGGTTGACCCCTCCGCAATCGATTCGCAACTTGGGTACTTCCGCCCAAGCGTCGCCAGGAATAGGGTTGTATTTGTGGCGGGCAAACACTTCTCCCCCTTTGCCGGGGGCGGCAAGATAGCGGGCGAATTGCAGGGCCAACTTGGCCCGTTGAGTGGTGGAAACGACGGCCACGGTGATTTCAGCCTGACTCTCTTCCAGTTCAGGCAATTCAATCACCTTGAGTCCGCTTTGGGCTGCCGTGGAATTCCACATGAAACCAGCCTGCGTGCCGGCATCGTCCTTCACCGCCAGGGCCGCTTCAGTAACTGTGGGAAAGGAAGCTCGCTTGTTGTTGTATACGGCCTCCCATTTGCCTGACGCTTGTAGTATCTTTTTCGTCTTTTTTCCTGCCCCTGCCAATGGTTCACAGATAACGAAAGGTATTTTCTTAGCCAGTAATTCATCCACGTTCCCCACTTCCAAATTCAAACCTGGTTTCACTCCCAGCACGATTTTCCAAGAGGCCACCTTCAATGCTTCGGCGGTCAGGCCTTCGTTTTTGGCATCGGTGGTGAAAACGTAATCCGCTGGGATATAGACGTCGGCCCTCGAGCGTTTGGCATCCTTGTCCAGTTTGAGCTTTTTTGCCAAAACCCCACTATTGGCGTACTCCAGATGAATTTTCACACCCAAGTCTTTCTCGAATTGCTGGGCGGCTTCCTCCACAGGTGGCTTGATGCCTGCCGCGCAATAGACCACCAAGGGCTCCACTTGTTCTTCGACACTGGAGTCGCGGTTGATGAAGAACGCCAATCCAATCACCAATACCACGGTTGCCGAGAGCAACCAAAAGCCGGCTTTGTCGCCTCGTCCATACTGGTATTTGGATTTACTCACGTCTTTGGGGTTGAAGTGGGGAAATTATTCAATACGGGTTTGAATTCAACTCAATTTGAGGTCAATTTTCCATCCTTTTCCAGCGAGGTTCCGTATCCTGGAGCTCCTGTTTTGAGCGGCGGTAATTGCAAAATTTGACCGAGCGTTCACTCAATGGGCTCTATCTCAGCTTGCCAGATTAAGCCTGCGTCTTCGAACCGAGTCTTTGATTCCTGCGAGGTAACGGCATCGATCAATCGCATCGACAATCGTGGCTCATCGTTGGCTTTTGAAATTCTCAGGTATTGGTTGTTCTCCGCCGATGGGTCGTCGATGAATATGATTTCGAATTCTTCCTTGGAAAGATTTCGACAGTTGGCCTCGTAGACCATGACCACGCTTGTCTCGGGATTTTTCCTCAACCCTTCAATCAATTCATCGGAGGTTTTCGCATCGCTGGACCAAGGTGCCCTCTTGTCCTCTTGGGATATGCCCCAACCTTCAAGCAATGACCAGCTCAAGTGCCCCAAGGAACTCATCTTCTTATTCGCCAGCCCGACCTTGAGATCTTTTTTATCGAGATCGTCCAAGGATGAAATGCCTTGAGGGTTTCCTTTGCGAACCAGCATTACTACGCTGGTGCCCGCTAGCTCGCGAGTTTCACCGAAAAAGGCGTTTACCTCTCTCATGTTCAAGGCATGACCGGAAAGGAAGATGTCGGGCACGGAGTCAGCGCCTTCCTTTTCATGGATAGCCTTAATTCGTGAGACCAAGGTTTCGGCTTTACCGTATTCCACCTGCAGGTTGCAATTTTCTCGTTTTCGGAATTCCTCGATGGTTGGAGAGATGGCATCCTTGCTCATTTCCGAGCAAAAGAGCTTAATCTCGGGAACCGGGCTGAAATGATGAGCGGAAAACGTTTTGCCCCCCTTGTCTTTGTCGGCGAGGTATCGAGCGAGCAGCAAAGCCATGGTTGGTTTGGTAGTAGTGGACACGAGGTTGGACGTGATTGTCGTCCGGACATCGGCCAATTCCGGCAACTCGTGGATGTTGAGGCCATGTTTCTTGGCTGTTGAGCTCCAAATGAAACAACCTTCCAATTCGCTTGAGCTCTGCACCGCTTCCACCAGTTCATTGGCAGTGGAAAAGGTAGCTTTCTTGGTCGCTAGAACGTTTTGCCATTTCCCCGTAGGGAGCAAGGCGTTCTTGGTGGTTAAGCCCAACCCTTTTGCCGGATCACAGATGGCGAAGGCTATTTTCTGGTCAATGATATCATCCACGGAATTAACCTTGAGGCTATGGGAAGCTTTGGTAGCGAAAACCAATCGAAAGGAGGCCACAGGGACGGATTCACGCGTAAGGTCTTTTTCCTGTGTCCTGTTTGAGAAAAAGGCGTCATCGGCAATATATAAATCGGCCCATCCCTTTCCTGCCGCTCGGTCTTGTTCGAGTTTCACTTCCAAAGCCGCGCTCGAGTAGAATTCGAATTTAACGTCCACCGAATACTCTTTTTCGAATTCCGCGATGGCTTCCAATACCGGTCCTTGCAAACTGGAGGAGCAGTAGACGTTGAGGTCACCACCCGACTTGTCCTTGAAGGTCATCATGAGCTTAACCAAGGCCAACAGGGCCACCACCCCTACCAGAGACAGGGTGATGCCGTTGCGCCAAAGAGAACGCTTTGGTTGGAATTTAGAGGGATCGAAGGGCTTGATCATTTCAATGGACCGCACACCGAACAATCGGGCCGACGCTGGACTTTTATCTTTCGCATTTCCATGGACGAGGAGTCCAGATGGATCATTTTTCCAATATTGGATTCCCCGAACCCGGCCAATAGCTTGAGGCCTTCCATTACGCCTACGTTGGCAACCAAGGCGGAAACGGCGCCGATTACCGGAAATCGGCGTTTCCAATGGGGTGGAGTTTCCGGAAACAAGCAGGCAAGGCAGGGGGTGCGGCCCGCAACGATGGGAAAGACGTGACCTTCCAAGTTGTACATGGCGCAGTCGATCAGGGGTTTGCCTTGGCCGATGCATTCACGATTCATCAGGAAGCGCTCCTCGAAGAGTGGGGCGCAGTCGAATACGACGTCCGCCCGAGCTACCAGATCGGCTGCGTTGCCTTCGGAAACGTTGGCGTTCACGATTTCCACTTCAACGTTGGGATTGAAGTTAGCCAAAGTCTTGGCGGCGCTTTCCACCCGTGGTTTGTCGAGTCCATCCCAGCGCATCAGTAT
This sequence comes from Opitutia bacterium, assembly GCA_002721705.1. GTDB lineage: Bacteria > Verrucomicrobiota > Verrucomicrobiia > Opitutales > Seribacteraceae > UBA2993. The sequence continues at coordinate 7,400 of PBLJ01000062.1, read as the reverse complement.
TTGGCGGTTCAAGTCGTCTTGGCGAAGGTTTCCGCCATGTGCCAGAATCAGCTTTCCTATGCCTGCCGCCGCCAGTTGAAAGGCCAGCGGGCCACCCAATCCGCCTATGCGTGACACCAAAGCCGTGGCAGACCTTACTTTACGCTGGCCCGATTCCCCAAAGCCAGGCACGTCGAGTTGCCATTCGTAGATGGCTCGATCGAGCTCGCTCAATTCGCTCATGGCGATCCTCAACCGCCTGACATCGGCGTAATCAACATCACTTCGGAATCCTTGTCCAAGGAAACAAGCTCCTCGAACGAAACTTGGGAACCGTTTACGGCTACGACCAAGGTAGGCGCTACGTTGCCATCCTTATCCACGACGAACTTGGAGAAGTCGGTATCATGTTTGGCTGCGAGATCGCGTAGTAAGTCGACTAGGGAGGACCCATTCTCGACTTCGACCATTTCCTCGGCAGCGCCTGCGGCGGTTGCTAGCTGGGAAGTGTAGCGAAAGGTAATTTGCATGGCCTTTTCTAGGTTTTCAAGCGTCCTTTGTCCATGAGGATCGAGCGGGTGGCTTGCTCGGCGGCGCGATCGTCATGCGTCACCATGAGTACGGCGCCTCCATCCTTTGAAAAAGTCAGGAGGTGGCTTAGGATGGCTTCCGCGTTTTCCGGATCGAGGTTGCCGGTTGGTTCGTCGGCCAATAACAACTTGGGCTCAGGCAGCAAGGCGCGGGCAAGAGCCACTCTTTGCTGTTCGCCCACACTGAGGGTGGCAGGGACGTGGTGACGCCGATTGGACAGCCCGAATGCTTCCAGTAAGGAGTTGGCTTTTTCGCGTGCATCCGGAATGGATCGGGCAAGGGTGGGGGCGAGTACGTTGTCCAATGTGTCCAGATAAGGAACCAAGTGGAACTGTTGGAACACGAACCCGACTTTGGACGCGCGGATTTTCGCCCGTCTAGATGTATTTTGACGGTATAGGTTTTCGCCTCCTATCACGACTTCGCCTGCGTCGGGACGCAGTAGTCCCCCAGCCACGAAAAGCAAGGTGGATTTCCCGCAACCGCTTGGTCCTCGCAAGGCTACGAAATCTCCTTTATCGACCACCAAGTTCGCTTCCTCCACTGCCGAGACGGTCGAATCGTTCGGTCCTGCAAAGGATTTTTGGACGTTGGTGGTCCTGAGTAGCGGATCAGTCATTTCTCAGGATGGTGGCGGGATCGCGATTTACAGCATAAAAGGCGGGTAGCCATGAAGCGGCGCAGGCTAGGATTGGCGCTGCGATTAGAACCAACGGTGCATCTCCTTGAAGAGAGAGCAGATCGAATCCCTGAAGGACTCCGTCTTGCAGCGCACCGGCTAGCAACCATGCAATGAGAAGAGCGAAAGCAGCTCCTAGAAAACCAATCAGAAATGCACGGCTCATCAAGGCTCCCAGGATGGATCCGGTAGAGGTTCCCATAGCTCGCAGAATACCGATTTCCGTTTGTCGAGCACGGGCGTTCGTGAAAGCCAGAAAACCGACGGAGACAATGGTTGCGATCAGCACGACACCCTGTAGCGCGGCATATTTCCGTTCATTTTCGATTCGAAGCTTGGCCCTGTTTTCCTTCAGTTTGATCGTCTCATCCTTTTTCGCGGCGATTCCTTCTTCCGCGTGCTTCTTTGCCTTGTTTCGCGCCTCCGCCCTGGCAAGCGCCTTGCTTTTCGTCTCGATCACTTTCGTGCCTGGGAGGATGCCTGCGATTTCACGTCTGATTTCACCTAGTCGATCAATGCTGGCGCAGTTGCATTCGAGTGCTTTTATAGCGTTGATTCTACCTTCTTGTTTCAGCAATTCCTGACATTCCGTCAAATGCATCCAAATGGTGATGTCGTCCTTCCCTCCACTTTCCGGATGACACTTCTGAACAATGAATTCGCGTCCCAAGAAGGTCGTTGCATTACCCTCCTGTAGCCCCATCGACTTGTGCAATTCATAGCCAAGAACCAGGTGACCTTTCTTGACTCGATCAATAAGTGGTTTTTTGGGGTCGCGATGAGACAAGGGCACTTCACCGCGTATTCCGATGAGAATAACGGTGCGTTCATTCTGCTCGGGCCATTTTAGTTTGCGCGTCAAGCTGGGAAGTAGGTGGTTGACTGTCACGATGTTACTGTTGGCGAGGGTTTTAACGTATTCCTCGGGCATTGTCTTGGAGGCAAATCCTTCCGCGTAAACTTCGCTGAGTTCCTGTCCCTCGGGAAAAATAAAGACGTTGAATCCGAGTCCCTTCATGTTTTTGCGCACACTGTCCTCGTATGCTTTCATTTCAGCTGAAAATTCACTTTCCAAACGAGCGGCTTCCTCGTTCATCTCCATAGTCATCGTGCGGCTGCGAAGATCGTGAGATCCAAGCAGGGCGGCAACCGCAATGAGGCAACCAACGGCAACGGTCACCGTTGCCATGGCCAAGACAAAGGAAAACGGGCGGTGCAGGATTTCCCGCCAGATGAGGCGACCAAGGTTCACTTTTCTGAATTTTTGTTCAAGATGACAGTGCCTGCTCCCAAAATAGCCAAAATGATCAAGGTCGCCATCCAGAACGTTCCAGGAAAAGATGACGTTTCTTCTGATTCTTCACCCTTTTCCCGTGTTTCGTTTCCATCATTGGAGTTACTTGCTGGAAGCGATTTCTCATGCGAAACATTGGTATCGTCATTCGGTTCAGCCGCGGCCAGCAGATCCTCGACCCCAGTGAGCGGAGGCAATTCCTTTTCCTCGATGACCGAGCTTCCTTCGAGGGCGGTCCACCAATCGGCTTTCACCAACAAATCCATTCCGGGATTCTGGTTTTTCACTTGGCAGGAACAGGGCCCGCACAAGTAACTACAGTCGCCTAGAATATTTTCTTCATTGATCCCTTTACCGATCAAGGGAGGAAGTACGCGACCTTTCCCAAAGGCGGGAAAAACCATTGGTTTATCGGCCATTTCCTCGTCGAGCAAATCATCTTCGAGATGCAGCAACATGGCCCGAAGGACGGCCTCCTGCGGATCCTTTCGTGAAAGGCGTCGAATGGTGAAGTCGATTTTCAGGGGAACCGAGGACTCGAGAATGTTTTCGGCATCGCTCGGTCCCAATTGCAAATCGGGATCGTCCAAGGCGCTTTTCTGAATCACGCCTTTCGGTATCTCGATCTCCTTCCCTGCGGTCTCGGCATGGCCTTGCAGTGTCTTGATGAGCTTGTCGTCTTGCTCCTTGTTTCCACTTTCAAGAAACAACCATACAGCGGAATCTCCTGCTAGGATGCGGTTGACAAGTTCCCTCCGCATGGGGGAATCCAGGACCGCGTCCACGTTGTCCTTCGTAAAGGATCCACTCCAGATTGGTCTGGATTCCTTTCGGTATGCCTCATGTGGATAAAACAGGTGAGCGGTGACCGAAGCCTGTTCCGCGGCATGAATTTTCTTCCATTCGTCCAACCGGTCTTTTTCCTTGGTTAAGTCGATTGTTTCGTAACGAAGATTAACAATCGGACCGTTTTTACCCACGAGACTTTCCTCGAGATGGACCAAGGTCGCAGCTTGCGCTTCGGAGAGAGGGTTTTCGTGAACGATGACGAGTTCGTATGGATCAGGGCGCCAACGCTCCAGCGCGTAGCGAAACACAGGTACCTGACAGGCTTCGCTGACCGTGCAAATCACCAAGGTCAAAAATGCGATGCGGCTGCTCCTTGAATTCATGGGAAGTTTCTAGAATTATGCCTGTTCCGATCAAGGGCAAGCCTGAGAACTAGGTTTTCGTCGCTGGGATTCATGGGCCCTGGTTGCCGCAAGGACGGCTTTCAACTGGAAACTGAGAACAAGTTAGCCCCTGGGGCTTACTTCTCGGATTTCTTCTTTTCTTCGGGAGCCTCGTCTTTGTTCTTGGTATCGGAGGCAACGGCCACCTTTTCCATGTAGTCTGGATCAGTGACGGAACCGCTGCCGGGAGCGCCGCGCTTGATTTTGTCCACGTACTCCATGCCCTTCACGACCTGGCCCCACACAGTGTATTGCAAGTCTAGAAAACCGGCAGCCTCGAAGCAGATGAAGAACTGACTGTTGGCGCTGTTGGGGTTGGAGGATCGAGCCATGGAGCAGGCTCCTCTAACATGCTTGCGCTTGTTGAACTCCGCCGGAAGGTCGGGCTTGTCGGACCCCCCCGTACCCACTCTGCGCTTGTTGAAATCTTTGACGTTGCCGAAGGCCACGTCTCCGGTTTGAGCCATGAAGCCTTCTATGACGCGGTGAAAAGCGACGCCGTCGTACTTGCCCGCTCGGGCCAGTTCCTTGATGCGGGCAACGTGCTTGGGGGCGGTGTCGGGATACATTTCTATGACGACTTGCCCATTTTCGAGGTCGATTAGCAGAGTGTTTTCAGGATCAAGGCCTTCCTTGGCTTGGGCTTCGCCTATGGCAAAGGGAAAGATGAATGTGGCGAGTGCGAGAATCTTCTTCATGACGTTTCGGTGTCCTTCTTTTTATCATCGGTTGGGTTTGTGTTTGGTTCTACGGTGACCTTTTTCATGTGGTCGGGATCGGTGACGGAACCGCTGCCGGGAGCGCCGCGCTTGATTTCATCCACGTACTCCATACCCTTTACGACCTGTCCCCACACAGTGTACTGCCCATCTAGAAAATCGGCTGACTTGAAGCAGATGAAGAACTGGCTGTTAGCGCTGTCGGGGTTAGAGGATCGAGCCATGGAGCAGGTACCTCGCTCGTGCTTGCGCTCGTTGAACTCTGCCGGAAGGTCGGGTTTGTCGGAACCACCCGTGCCTACGCGGCTTTCATTGAAATCCTTTTCGTTGCCAAATTCGACGTCACCGGTTTGGGCCATGAAACCTTCCATGACACGATGAAAGGCAACACCGTCGTATTTACCCGCCCGAGCCAGTTCCTTGATGCGGGCAACGTGCTTGGGAGCGCTGTCGGGATACATTTCAATTACGACTTGTCCATCCTCGAGGTCGATGAGCAAGGTGTTTTCAAGGTCTAGGTCGTCTTCGTTTTCGGTCATGGCAATGGGATTGATGAACGCGGTGAGAGCGAAATCAGATTTATGTTGTTGTTATGGATGGTAAATGAAACCGAGGGGAGAGATTCAGCCGGGATACCAAATTTTCCGAGGATCTCCGGATGGGCGTTGATAGTCCCAGGATTCGTCAATCAGTCGTTTCAAATCATATTCGGGCTTCCAGTCGAGAAGGAACTTCGCTTTGGCGTTGTCCAGCCACGTACTGTGGTAGGGTGTTTTCACTCCCACCGAAGGCAGTTTTCTCGTTTCCTCGAGGTAAGCAGCCACTTCCCCATAGTGAACGGGCTCGTCCATGCAGACGTTGAACAGTTGCTGTCGAGCCTTTGGGTTGCCGATCGCTGACAAGATGGCGGACACGAGGTCTTCCAAATGCACGAAATTGCGTTGTACGGGATTCCCTTTGGGATCGAGCATCACGGGAATAGTACCTGACTCCTGATATTGCTTTGCGTCTTCCTCGGGTACCAAGTCCTTCCAGACTGGTCCACCGAAGACGTCGTCGCCAAAGGAAAGGGTATGCTTGAAATCGTCCTTCTCCATGATCCATGGAGCCCGCAAACAACAGCCGTTGAGATCATACTGTTTGTAATATTGCTCCAGCATGACTTCCTCCAGCACCTTGGACAGCGCGTAGCATCCAGGGTAGGCGGAGCGTTCCTGCTTTTCCGTGACGGGAACCGGATGGGGATAGAAAAAGTGTCCCATGCCGGCGTCTCCGCCGATCAGGATGAATTGTTCGAAGGTGGAACTCTCACGACATTCCTCCAATAGCCAGAACAAGCCTTTGACCGTAACGTCCATGACGTTTTCCGGAGTTTCCTTGCAAGTGGCCAGGTGCAGAACGTGGGTGACGTTCTGCAAAGCTTCGGCCACCAACGATCGATCGGAGATGCTTCCTTGAATAACTTCGAGGCGATCCGTTTCCTCCAGCAACCGATTGTGACAAAGAGCCCGAGCGGTGGCTCCCTTGAATTTCTCGGAGGCAAATAACCTGGATAGGAAAACTTGACCGACTTTGCCGGTCGCTCCGGTAACTAATACCTTCATGGAGTTTTGGGAAGATTTTCCCTGATTCGGGGGAAGATTTCCCTAGAGCAATTTCGTCAGCGGTTGCCCCTTGTCGGCCAAAGTGAAGGGTCGGCGGGTAGGGGAGTAGACGATCTCGTCCAGTGGTAGACCCAAAGCATAGGCTATGGTGGCATTGAAGTCGGGGATCTCGACGCGGTCTTCAACCACTTCGCGGCCTTCCGGATCGGTTTTTCCCCACACTTGTCCACCACGAATTCCTCCGCCGGCGAGCATACAGGAAAAGGCTTTCGGGTAATGGTCTCGCCCTTGGTTTACGTTGATGTTTGGCGTGCGGCCGAATTCCGTCGCCAAGACCACGAGGGTTTCGTCCAGCATGCCTCGCTTGTCGAGATCGTGCAACAAGGCGGAAAGCGCCTGGTCGAGGATGCCGCATCGTTCGGGGACCCGTTCGAAGTTGAGCTGGTGGGTGTCCCAGCCTCCTAGCTGAACCTCCACGAAACGAACTTGGCGTTCCACCAGGCGGCGGGCCAACAGCAAACCTTGGCCGAAAGTTTCTTCTCCATAGGACTCGCGGGTTGCCTCACTTTCCTTCTTTACGTCGAAGGCCTCCAGGTCACCACTTTTCATGAGGCGAACGGCATCCGCGTACATGTCGGAATAGGCCCTTACTTTCTTCAGGTCATATTTTTCACGAAAGCCCTTGTCGAATTGATCGGCGAGGGAAAGCCGTTTTTTGAAGTCCTCCTCGGTCACTCCGGAAAGCATTTTGCTGTTGCGAAGCCCTTCGTCCGGTTTCCCGATGGCAAGAGGTTGGTGAGAGGAAGGCAGAAACCCGGCCAGTGGATGCTGGGGTCCTCCGCTAACTACTACGGCGCCGGGCAAGGTGGGGTTGGAACGTTCGGCGAGTCGAGTCATCCACGCTCCCATGCTAGGGTGGCGAATCGTCGAACGTTGGGCATAACTGGTATGCATGAAATAGTTGCCTTGACCATGAGCTCCCTTGGTGGAGGTCATGCCACGGACGACCGCGATTTTCTTGGCATGGTTAGCGAGTAGCGGAAGGTTCTCCGCCAGTTGCACGCCGTCCGCCTTTGTCTTGATGGCTTGGGTAGGGCCACCCGTTTCCGTGCCTGGTTTCGGATCGAACGTGTCGATATGGGTCATGCCGCCCGACATGTAGAGGTAGATGACGTTCCGAGCCTTGGGAGCATGATTCAGTGACCTGTTGAGACCGAGACCTGCAGCTTGGGCATTTTCAGAAACCGCCCATGGGAGAATACTTACTCCTAAGAACGTCTTGGCGGCTTGCGTTACGAATCG
>PBLJ01000061.1 GCA_002721705.1 Opitutia bacterium | reverse complement strand
GTTCCGGGAACGACGACAACAAGACGCTTTCGATCCGTGTGCGCGTGTCTGACGAGCACAACGCGAGCCTCGAGAAGTCCGTCGAGATCACGCTATTGGACGACGAGCATGAGGACAGCGACGGAGACGGTTTCACCGACCACGACGAGAACGAGTGGGGCTCGGACCCGTTCGACGCGGATTCAGTTCCGAACGAGCCTCCGGTCGACCTGCACCTCACGAACGCGTCGATCACGGAGAACAGGCCCGCGACGACCATCGTGGGTCAGTTCGAGGCGATCGATCCGGACGACCCGGAACAGATCGGGCAGTATGTTTTTTCACTCGTCAACGGTCAGGGGGATGAGGCCAACGAAGATTTTCACTTGGACGCCAACGGTACCTTGCTGACAAATCATTCCCTCGATTTCGAGGCGGAGGAAATAGACGGTAACGCAACCCTCTCCATCCGTGTGCGCGTGGCCGACGAACACAATGCGAGCTTCGAGAAAACATTTTCCATAATCTTGCTTGATGAGTCGCAATTCATCTCGAATTTCGTTGCTGAACTTAATGCGACCTACGGGGACGAGCCATTCGACCTGAATGCGACTTCCACCAGCGGTTTACCCGTACAGTACTTCAGCTCCAATCCATCGGTGGCGGAGGTTGATGCAAATGGAACAGTCAATTTAAAGGGAGCTGGACAAGCGACGATCACTGCGTTTCAAAATGGTGGAGGTATTACCGATGCGGCCCCTGACCTGAACGCGACGGTGACGGTGGGCAAGGCTGCCCTCGACGCGATCGCCCTAGAGGCCTCTCGCGCCTACCTGCAGGAAAACCCGGAACTGACCTTCCGCTACGAGGGGTTCGTGAACGACGAGAACGCGTCGTCCCTGAACGAGGAACCGTCGATCGAGACGACGGCGACCGTGGCCAGTCCGTCGGGCGAATACCCGATTACCTTGAGCGGCGGCGAGGCCGAGAACTACCACTTCATCCACCACGGCTCGATCCTGACGATCGGCAAAGCGTTTCAGGAGATTACGTTTAACCAAGAGCTCGACGGTATGGTGTTCGGACAAGAACCTATCGAGCTCAATGCGACCGCGTCCTCAGGACTGCCGGTGATTTATCATAGCTCGGCTCCCGAAATAGCCGAGGTCAACGGAACTCTCTTGTTTATCCGCGATGCGGGAGAAGTCGTTTTGATCGCTACTCAAGAGGGCAATGAAAACATCCTAGCTGCCGAGCCCGTGGAAAGAAATTTCGAAATAATGGACGTCACTCCTCCCGTGATTTCCTTGCTTGGCTCTTCCACGGTTTATCATGAGGCCGCCACCGATTACGAGGATGCGGGAGCCGTCGCCTTTGATTCCCTGGAGGGTGACGTGACGCATCTCATCGAAACGAACAGCACCGTCAACGCCGACGAACCCGGTGACTACGAAGTGGTTTACAACGTTACCGATAATCATGACAACGTTGCCGTTACCGTCCTTCGCGAGGTGATCGTCGTGGATACGACGGCACCATCCCTTGAGGTGCATGGCGGAGAGCCTTTGTTAGTCAATTATCCGGCGTCGGATGCACTAATTGAAACTACGGAAAGCAATGCTACGGAACAAAACGTAGATTCTTCTTCCCAAACACTGGAATTTTCTTTCCCCGTTCCATTGTTTGCTCACGGTTTGGTTTTACCACCTGACTTATCCTTGGATGCAATCGAAAGGATTGAGCTACTTGGCTTGGATCACGAGGAAGCAATCGTCGTTTGGTCACATGACGACGAAGAGCAAACGAATCCTTCCTCCACGGACGACTTGTCCTTGAGTGAAACAAATGCCACGACCGACGGGTTCCTTGATTACAACTCCTCCGTATCCCTTGAACCGATGCCCGACGTTCATTGGGAGCCAGTCTCCCTTTTGACTCAACATGTCCATCTTTACCTCAAGCCGGGAATCCTCATTTCCAGTGAATGGCAGCTTGGTGACTTCGAGATTTTCGGCACTCTTGAAAACGTCGTGATCTTGGAGGCCGGTGATACCTTCGAGGATCCTGGTTTCCTCGCCGAGGATACCGTGGACGGTGACCTGACCGACGAAGTTGAAACCCATCATGATTTGAACAACTTGGTACCTGGGGACTACCATATTGTCTATCAGGTCGAAGACAAAGCCGGCAACGTCACTCAATCCGGTCGCTTGGTACGGGTGGTCGATCACTCCGCTCCACTTCTCACTTTGCGCGGTCACGATCACGTCGAGGTCGCGGCCGGGCATCCCTACGAAGATGAAGGAGCTTCGGCATTCGACGTCGTGGACGGTAACCTGAGCTCCTTGATTGTCACTGGGAATTCAGTGAACGTCGAATTGCCTGGAACCTATGGCGTGACTTTCGTAGTCGTCGATTCTCGTGGCAACCTTGCCGAAATTGAACGCGCGGTGGTTGTTCGCGATTGGAACCCGCATGAACTGGATATCACGCTTGCGGGTGATTTCGTGATGGAAAATGCGCCCTCCGGTGACCTTGTGGGTGAGTTCACGGCGTTCAAGCCGGGTGAGGAATTGCCACATCAGTTCTACTTGCGCGATGGCAACGGTTCCGAGGACAACGATCTGTTCTACCTTGAAAATGGACGCTTGCACGTGGCCGACTCCATAGACTTCGAGGACAAGGATGAGCTTTCCATTCGGGTGGAGAGCGTCAGTTCCAATGGAGCCCGTTTCGAGAAAATCTTCACCATAAAGGTTGGAGACGCGCAAATTCCGACGGTCGCCACCGGAGAGGTGTCCGAAGTAGGTGAAACAAGCGCCTACGTTTCCGGTTCCTTGCTCGAAGAGGGCGGTAACCCCATTCTTCGTATCGGCTTCGAGTTGAGTGAAACGCCTTTTGGCGAGGACGAGAACGAAACCATTGTCTTTGTCCCGGCAGATGAATTGATCGCTCATCTAGACGTTCTCCTGCCGGAAACCGAATATCACGTTCGCGCCGTGGCCGAGAACGCCGAAGGCATTGGCTATGGCGATTCCTCGACGTTCCACACCGAGAACGCTTCCGCTCTCTACGGCGCCGTAGAGATTGAGGGCAGGAGAAATTGGGTGGCCTCCAACTGGTTCGGCGACGTTTACCGTACGGAAACACCTTGGATTTATCATTCTCAACTTGGCTGGCTGTACATGGCCAGCGAAGACCAATACAGCATATGGCTTTGGTCCAGTGACCTCGGATGGGTCTGGACAACGGCCGAGAACTATCCCTACCTCTATCGATATGATGACGGTGCTTGGCTCAACTTCGCATTCTTTACCGATGCCAAGCGTATCTTCTATAACTACTTGACCGAGGGTTGGGAACTCTACGACGCCGAATAGGCGTCCCTCGGGTAAGATTTGGTAGGCCGGCCGGGACTCGAACCCGGAACCAATGGCTTAAAAGGCCACTGCTCTACCGATTGAGCTACCGACCCCCAAAGGTAAGCGTTGGTGAAGTATAGAACCTCTTTGATTGGGTCAATCTTCAACCACTCCCTTGGAAGCTTTATCAAGTTTTCCTACACCCTCCCTCATGCCCTCTCCGCATGAAACGAAAATCGAGTAAAATTTTAACGCGCACGACTATAATATGAATGAAAACCAAGCCAACTCAATCTAATCATAAGCCAACCTTACGATGAAATGGATTCATTGGTTTCATGAAAATAAATACATTCATTTCCTTTTGACATTCAGTAGCTTAAGTACCTTTTTACCCGGCTTTTTACTGGTTCTGTTAAAAGAGGGAGAGACAGTTCTCCTCAAAGTCTACTGATCAAATAATGAATGGTGTTCCATCTAATTCGTGCGTGGGTTTATCACGGTCTTTTTCCATTAAATCGATTTGCTCATCCGCGGGTAAAAGAACGATCAAGGTTCTTGGTCTTTTTCTGGCGTTGGCTTCCCTGTGTTCACAGCCTGCCCAGGCCCAAACGGAGAGCGAACCGTCCGGGGGAGATCAATAAGGGGTCAGTCCACGCATTGTAACAAAGTGAATCCCTAAGGCAATTTCAGACGCCCCCAATGACTTCCTCCCTCTCCACCAACCTTTGGTCTTTCCTGCGGTTGCCCCTGATCCCGACGGGTGGTTGAGCAGCGCTTGTCCTTTCAGCTTTCCTCGCGCGGGGTATCCGACGTCGCTGTTTCCTCTTTCGTGAAGGGGTAGGATATGGGGTCCCATTTGTCGGCCCATCGATTATGTTGCTCGAAGTGAATGATCGATACTCTCTCGTTCAGCTCATCGACTTGTTGCAACACCCAGCTGGAAAGTTGTTCATATTCCGTTCTTCTTCTTTCGTTTTCCTGATTGGCTTCTTGAATTTTCATATCCCGCTCCGCTTTTTTTCTAGCATGCTCGATGGCAGGATCCTCTTTTTGCTCCCGTGACGGGGCGCCAAGGAAGTTGTCGGACTCGGTGCTTTGAGCGAATGGGCTGGTTTCCTCTCCGTCTTCTTGTTGCATGAATGGATCGGCTGGCGGGGGCTCCACGGTCTCCTCTTGGATCTCTTGCGTTTCGTTGGGTTCTTCCTCCTCCGGTGGTTCGTATTCCGCGATTTCCTCGGGCACGGGAATCATTGCGGGTTCATCGAGAAAAGGTTGTCCGGGGTTGGCGAAGGCATTCAAAAAGCAATCGGTGGCCTCTTCGCTCACCCTTTGTTGGGAGAGAAACTTTTGACAGGAATGAGCGAATGTCTTGATGGCATCCTTTTCGTTCAGTGCCATGAAGAACTTTTCAACGGGTAGGTCGTCATCAAGAACGTATTCGATCCTAAATTGAATGAGGTCTGGTTCGCGTTTTCTACTCATGACTAAATGGGAGATGTTAAATTTGAGGCGGGCAAGGATTCATGGGAATCCGTTTGGGATAAGTAGACGGTACCTTTTGAAGTATCTTCGGTCACGGGGTTGTCAAACTCAATGGTATGCGACTCGGCCCGGACGAAGACTTTGCCTAGGCGATCGGTGAAGGACGCATCGGGTTCTCCATCCGCCCAAAGTGCAAACACGCCGCCGGGTTTCAAGTGTTGGGCGAGTTCTCCTAAGCCTTCCTCGGTGTAGAAACGGGTGTTCGTTTGGTGCAATACGTTGGTCGGCGTGTGGTCGACGTCCAGTAGTATGGCATCGTGCTTCTTCGCCGAATTCTCAGGGTCGAAGCTCTTTGTCATATCTCGTGAGAGGGCGAAGAAATCGGCCTGCAGCAATCTGCACCTGGAATCTTTCGTCAAGGTGTCGCCCAAGGGAGCCAATCCGTTTTTGTGCCACTCGATGACGGGTTGCAAATATTCCACGACGAGGAGTGAGCTGACGCGTGGATCCTCGAGGGCGGCAACCGCGGTGTAGCCGAGTCCTAGTCCACCCACCACGACGTCGAGGTTTTCCTGTTCCAGCGCGCCAAGCCCGAGCTTGGCTAGTTGGCGTTCCGCCTCATGAAACAAACTGGACATGAGGAAGTCGTCGCCCAGCTTGACTTCGTAGACGTCCAGTTCCCCCAATCGGGGTATCCGGCGCCGCCGCAAGACGAGGTCGCCGAGGGGAGTCGGTCGAAAGTCCAGTTCCTCGAAGATCAAGCCGTGGCGCCTTTCAAGATGGACGAGGAATCGGTTATTTCTTCTTGCCCCAGCGCTTTTCCCAGATGGCGGCCATTTGGGTGACGCGATCAGGGTGCTTGGCGGCGAGGTTCTTGGTCTCGGTGCGGTCTTCGGTGATATGGTAGAGGGCCCAGGGGCGCCTGCCTTCGCGAACGATCTTGTACTCGCCCTTTACGATGGCGTGGGTGCCGCCGTGGTTGAAGACGTAGGCGTGGTCGCGGTCGACGGTCTTGCCTTTTAGGATCGGGACCAGGGAAAAGCTTTCGTGAGGTTTGGTTTCCTTGCCGTTGAATTTCTCGGGGTACTCGGCTCCGGCGAGCTCGAGGCAGGTGGCCATCATGTCGATGACGTGGCCCCGCTGTTTGGAGATGGAGCCAGGCTTGGTCTTGAGGCCGGCGGGCCAATGCATGATGGCGGGCGTGCCGGCTCCGCCGTTGTGGACGTTCGCCTTGTAGCGGCGCATGGGAGTGTTTTGGGCGTTTGCCCAGTTGTGGCCTACGCTGCCGTAGGTCATGGGGCCGCCCATGGGGACGTCGAACTTGTCGCCCACGGCGATGGTCTTGCCGGCTTTCTTGGCCTTGGCGAGGACGTTGTTGGCGGTGTTCCAGCCGTTGCCACTGAGGTGTTCGGGGCAGGCCCCGTTGTCGTGAAAGTAGATGATGAGGGTATTGTCGAGCTGCTTGGTTTTCTCGAGGGCTCCGACGATCGTGCCGACGGCTTGGTCCATGTGGTCGACCATGGCGGCGTAGACCGCCATGTTGCGGATGCGCCATGGTTTGTGATCTATGGTGTCCCATGGTTTGACGCGGCTCTCCAGCGGTGGAAGGGGCCAGCGTTCCTTGTCGATAATGCCCATTTTGAGCATGCGGGCGTAGCGCTCCTTACGTAGTTTCTCCCAGCCGCCTTCATACGTTTTGATATATTTCTGGATGGATTTCTCGGGGGCGTGGATGGGCCAGTGGGCGGCGGTGAACGCGACGTATTGAAAGAAAGGTTTGTCGGACTTGGCGAATGCCTCGATTTGGCGGGTGGCCTCCACGCCTATCCGGTCGGTATAGTAGTAGTCTTCCTCGTCGACCTCCGTGAACTCGGTGTTGCGGGCCAAGGTGTAAGGGTCGAAGAAGGAACCGGCCCCGGTCATGGTGCCGTAGAAATCGTCGAAGCCGCGCTGAATGGGGCCGTCCTTGGCGGGGTGTCTGCCGAGGTGCCACTTGCCCACCATGCCGGTCTGGTAGCCTGCCGGCTTGAGGAGCTCGGGTATGGTGACTTGGCCGTTGCCGAGGCCATTGCTGTAAATCCCGCTGAGGAGGGTGGCCCGGGTGGGCCAGCAGCGGGCGGTGTTGTAGAACTCGGTGAAGCGGAGACCGTTTTTGGCCAGCTTGTCGAGGTGAGGGGTGTCGATTTCGCCGCCGAAGCAACCGAGGTCGGAGAATCCCATGTCGTCGGTCAGGATGACGATGACGTTGGGGCGGTCGTCGGCGTGGGACAGGACAGCAAGGTGGAGGAAGAGCAGGAGGGCGAGGAATGCTTTCATGGCGGGCAGGGTCTTGTCGGGTGAGCGATGGGTCAAACGCAAAAGGGAAGGGCAGGGGAATTCGGGGGTGAGGCGCTGTGGGGTTGCCAGCGTGGGTCGTTTCGAGTTAGAGGAGATTCATGATCATTGGCATTCCTCGTGAAACCAAGGCCAGCGAGCACCGAGTCGGGTTGTTGCCCTCGGGGGCCTACCAACTGATTCAGCGCGGCCACCGTGTGGTGGTGGAGAAAAACGCCGGGGCCGGTAGTTTTTACCTGGATGATGATTATGCCGAGGCCGGAGCGGAGTTGGTCGAGTCGCCCGCCGAAGTGTTCGAGCAGGCGGACCTCATCGTGAAGGTCAAGGAACCGCAACCCGAGGAGACCGCGATGCTTCGCCCGGGCCAATTGTTGTTCACCTACCTGCACCTTGCCCCGGCCCGCGAATTGACCGAGGCGATCGTTGCATCCGGGGCAACCGCGATCGCCTTCGAGACCATCGACCTGAACGGTCGACTTCCCTTGCTGGAACCGATGAGTGAAATTGCCGGGCGTATGTCCGTGCTGGTGGGTGGCTACTTTTTAGCCAAGCACCATGGCGGCAGCGGTATTTTGCTGGGCGGCGTGCCCGGCGTTCTGCCTGGCAAGGTGGTGGTTCTCGGCGGTGGCGTTTCAGGCATCAACGCGGCCCGTATGGCGACCGGTCTCGGGGCCGACGTCACGATCTTGGAGGTGGACGTGGAGCGTATGCGTTTCCTCGACATCACCTTGCACACCGCCCATACGCTTTTTTCCGACCACGCCCACATCATGGAGTTGCTCCCGCGGGTCGATCTTCTCATCGGGGCGGTCCTCGTGCCCGGGGCCAAGGCGCCCAAATTGATCACTCGAGAAATGTTGAGCTGCATGCGCCCGGGAAGCGTGTTGGTGGACATCGCAATCGACCAAGGCGGGTGCGCCGAGACGAGTCGCCCCACCACGCATCAGGACCCGGTCTACGTGGAGGAAGGGATCACCCACTACTGCGTGGCCAACATGCCGGGAGCCTATGCTCGCACCGCCACGCAGGCTCTCGCCAACGTCACTTTTCCCTACGTCGAGTTGATCGCGGACCGCGGGCTTGCCGAAGCCTGCGCGGCGAAGCCTGAATTAAAGAGCGGAATCAACGTTATGGCCGGCCAAGTGACTTGCCAGGCGGTCGCCGAGGCCCACGGCAGGGAATGGGTCGAACTCGATCAGTTGTCCGAGGCTAGCTGATCTTCTTCTCCTTGGGCTTTTTCCTTCCCCAGCGCCTGACGTTGAGCTCCGAAAGGACGTATTTCCAAAGCCGTTCAGCTACTTCCACTTTGGGTAAACTGGTTCGAAACTTATAATCCGTGTCCGTGTCGATTTTTACTTTGGCACTGGGGAAATAGGTTTGGATGTCTTCCTTGAATTTGCCGCGAACTATGACGAGGCTTTCGTCCTTGAAGTCCTGTACGATGCTGAGGAATCCTTTGTGCGTGTAGAGCCACATTATAAATTTCTCCGGTTTTTAGGTAAGGTTTTTAGGCAAGGGGATTGAAAGATTACCGTCTTCATGGTGGTAATTGATTCGATTGCAATTTCCGCGCCAAGTGACTTCCGGGCGGCGTAATGAAAAAGTTTTCGCCATGCATGCGCGATGCAACCGAGCGAAAACAGCGAGTAGGGCGAAACCCCTCAGTCCTTGAACTGAGCGACGAGGGCGGTGATGGTTTCCTTGGCGTCGCCGTAGAGCATGCGTACGTTTTCGCGATAGAAGAGGCGATTGACGAGCCCTGAGAATCCTTTGCCTTGACCGCGCTTGAGGCAGAACACGTTCCTTGCCTCGTGGGCGTTTATGATCGGCATGCCGTAGATGGGACTGCCCTCGTCCTCGAGGGCGGCGGGGTTGACGACGTCGTTGGCCCCGATGACGACGGCGACGTCGACGGTGGCGATGGTCGGGTTGACGTCGTCCATTTCGCGAAGTTGTTCGTAGGGAACGTCGGCTTCGGCGAGAAGAACGTTCATATGCCCCGGCATGCGGCCGGCGACGGGATGGATGGCGTGAGCCACTTCGCATCCGTTGGCCTCGAGGATTTCACCGAGTTCCTTGACGGCGTGCTGGGCTTGGGCCACGGCCATACCGTAACCAGGGATGAAGACCACGCTGGCGGCGGACTCGAGGACGTAGTAGGCGTCTTCCACGCTGACCGGTTTCATTTCGCCTTCGACTTCTCCGGATGCGCTCGAGCCGGTGGCTCCGAATCCGCCGAAGAGGACGTTGCCGAGTGTGCGGTTCATGGCCTTGCACATGATGACGGTCAATATGAGCCCGCTGGCTCCCACGAGGCAGCCGGCTACGATCAGGACGTTGTTTTGAATGACGAAACCTGCGGCGGAGGCGGCGAGGCCCGAGAAACTATTGAGGAGCGCGATGACGACGGGCATGTCTCCTCCGCCGATGGGGAGTACGCCGAGAATGCCGAGTAGAAGGGTGAGGCCGACCAGCCAGGCAAACGCCTGCAGGGGATCGATTTCAATTTCGCCTATTTGGGGCAGGTTCGCCACGAGAATGATTCCAAATCCCACGATGGCGAGAAGGACGAGGGCGTTAAGGAATTTTTGGAGAGGGAAAAGAGTGGCTTTGCCACTTATCTTGCCGGCCAACTTGAGATAGGCGACCATGCTGCCCGTGAAGGTAATCGCTCCGATGGCGACGGCGAGAAAGATGACGAGGGCTTGGAATTGCTCGCTGCCTCCGGACTCGGAGTCAGGGTTGAGAAATCCGTAGGCCGCCACCAATAGGCTGGCGAGTCCGCCGAATCCGTTGAAGAGAGCGACCATTTCCGGCATGGAGGTCATTTTTACCTTTTTGGCTGCAACCAACCCGATGAGCGCCCCGACGCCTATGCCAATGGCGATCCATTGGTAGTCGAGCCCTTGGTTGACCAAGGTGGCGGCGACCGCCACCAACATGCCGAGTGAGGACAACTGGTTTCCCTTGCGGGCGCTGTTGGCTGATCCGAGCATGCGGATGCCGAGTATGAAGAGCACGGCCGACGCGACGTAGGCAAGATTGATCCCGATCTCGCCCCCGAAAGTCTCGGTCTGCCCGAGGAGTTGCAAGAGGGGGGGATTCATTCCTTCTTGTTCTCCTTTTTCTTGAACATCTCGAGCATGCGGTCGGTTACTACGTAGCCCCCGACCACGTTGATGGAAGCGAGTACGAGCGCGGCGAAACCGATCCAGCGAACCAAGTCGTCCTGGGCGAGATCAGCTTGGAGGGCGAGGATAGCGGCCACGATGGTGATGCCCGATATGGCGTTGGAACCGGACATCAGGGGTGTGTGCAATTGAGAGGGAATCTTGGAGATGAGTTGGTAGCCCAAGAAGGCGGCCAAGGTGAATATGAAGAGCAACTGGACGAGTTCCATGGTTAATCCTTTTCCTTGAAGCGTTCGTGGACAATGACTCCATCGTGAGTGATGAGGCAGCCTTGCATGATCTCGTCCTCCAGGTCCAGGTTGAGCGTATTTCCTTCTTCGTCCCAAAAGTGTTCGAGGAACGCGGTGACGTTGGCGGCCAACATTTGGCTGGCGTGGCGAGGCACCATGCACTCGAGCTTGGCATGGCCTATGATCCGAACACCGTTCTCGGTGACCATTTCCTCGTCCATGCGGACACCCTCGACGTTGCCGCCGGTTTCGGCGGCGAGGTCCACCACGATGCTGCCTGAGCTCATTTGGTCGAGAATCTCCTTGGTCACGATGCGTGGAGCGGGGCGCCCGAAGAGCTTAGCGGTGGTGATCACGACGTCGGCCCGGGCGCATGCCTTGGCCATGGCCTCGCGTTGCTTTTCCATTTGCTCGGGGGTTAGTTCCTTGGCGTAGCCTTGGTCGGTTTGGCCGGTTTCGCCGAGGTCGACCTTGACGAATTTGGCTCCGAGCGACTTTACCTGTTCCTCCACCACGGGGCGGGTATCGAAGGCTTCCACTCTGGCTCCGAGGCGTTTGGCCGTGGCGATGGCTTGCAGGCCTGCAACGCCCACGCCGATGATGAAAAATTTTGCCGGTGAGATGGTGCCTGCGGGAGTCATCATCATGGGCAATATACGGTCGAAACGTTCGGCCGCGAGGATGACGGCCTGATAGCCCGCTAGGTTGGCTTGTGAACTGAGGGCGTCCATCTTTTGGGCCAAGGTGGTACGGGGTATCATCTCCAGACTGACGGCGCTGATCCCGGCCGAGGCCAATTGGTCGATAAGCTCTTTTTCATTGAAGGGATCGAGGAAACTTAGGTGGAGGCAACCTTTGCCCAGTTTGCCTACCGTTTCGTCGTCCGGTTTGTTCACACGGGCCACGAGATCGGCTTCACCCAAAGCTGCGTCGGCATCCGGCGCGATGGTGGCGCCGGCTTCGACGTAGGCTTCATCCGGATGACCGGCCGCAAGACCCAGGCCTTGCTCCAGGACGAGCTCCAGACCCAGCCCAACGAGTTTCCGAACGGAATCGGGACTCATGGCGACCCTCGTCTCGCCCGCGGCGGTTTCCTTGGGAACGAAAAGCTTCACGTTATTCGGGACATTCGGGAAAGCTGGTTCCCGAGCGCCTTGGAGTCGTTATGTTCCTTGCCCTTGTCATCAAAGGGTTTTCCTTTTGGGGAGAAATTATTCGCATGGCAACAAAGGAACGCAAAAGCTGGTCTTTCACTCGCGGAGAGCGCGGTCGAGAAGGCGTCCGACCATGGTTCCCACCTCGGGTGAACCGGAAGCCCGGGGACCGGCGACGTTGAGGACACCGACCTCGTACTCTTGGATGAACGCTTGCAGTAGACCGGGTGACTCCTCCTCGTTTTCATGGGTCACGACGAGAACGGGTTTCCTTACCTTTCGAGCATGCTGAACGGTGAGGAGAGTGCCTCCCGTCGGAAGAACGGGTGAGACGATCAAGGTGGCGTCGGATTGCTCGACGTTGAGGCGGGTGCGTTCGGAGTAGGCGGATGACTCGGTTTCACGCAGGTTGTATTGGTCGGGGATGGGGCCATCCTCGGCGAGGCGACCGGCGGGACACCAACCGCCATGGGGAAAGCGGTGGGCGATTGCCCAGTCCAACGCTTTACGATCCGCCCCGGTTTGTCCTCCGGAGACTATGGTAAGGGTTTGGCCGTTGCCGTTGGGATGATTCACTCGGAGAATATCCGGGCCGCATTCACGGTGGTGATCTCGCCGAACTTGGCGAGGGCTTCCATGTCGATTTTCTTGGAGTCGCCAACGATCGAAATGAGCTTGGGTCGGGGTTGAATCTCCTTTTCGTAAAAGTCGCTCATGACCTTTATGGTGGCTTTCTCGATCACCGGGAAGCGATCGGCTCGCGGGTCATGATCCAAACCGAGGTTTTCCCACTCGCGGACAGCCCCGGGAACCCCGCGAAAGGGAATGTGCGAGGTGCGATAGAGGCTTTCGACCGCTTGTCGGGCACTGTCGAAACGGTTTTGCTCCAGGGGCATTTTCTCCATCAACCTAAGAAAGGTTCCGACGGCATCGATCGTTTTGTCGGCTTGGCAACCGATAAATCCGACGAGCAGGTTTTCGTCTTCTGGACGGGATGCGGGAAAATAATGTCCCCATGCGGAATAGGCTAGGGCGCGTGCTTCCCGCAGTTCCTGGAACACGAGACCGGACATGCTTCCTGCGAAATATTCGTTGAACAATTGAGAGGCGGGTCGAGATTGCTCATCGTAGGTACCCGCGGCGAACTCAAGCCTCACGAAGGCTTGGGCCATTTCCTTTTGAAAGAACAGGATGCGCGTTTTCTCCGGAGAGGCGGAACGCAGCGTCTTGAATTCGGGGGCGGGGGCTAGTTTGCCGATCGATTCGTATTCCTTGGTCAGTAGTTCGGATACTTCATCCATGGAGCGGGGCCCGACGTAAAAGACGTATTGTTCGGTCGCAAGAAGCTCGGCGAGGCTTTGGGAAAGCTTCTCCACGGTGGACGCATTGAGGTCGGCGTTGGAGAGTCGGTCCCGGTAACGGGAGCGATCACCGTAGCGATGGTAGTGGGCGAGGGCGTGAGCAAGTACCTGGGGAGCTTTGGTTTCATCCTCCCGTTCGGCCAAGATGATCTTGACGAGTTCGTCGAGAGTGTCTTGCCCAATGGCGGGTTTGCTCAGAAGGTTGCGGGCAAGGGACAAACCCTTCGGTAAGTTTTCATCGAGACCGGCGACGGAGAAGGAACTGCCTCTTTCTCCCACGTTGAAGCTGAAGTCGATGCCCATCTTGTACCACTCGACCTTGATTTCCTCGGAAGAAAGCTTGGTCGTTCCCGAGCGATCCACCATGCGCTTTGCATAGGGAAGGGAACTGTCTTGCCGGTAGCCTTTCTCGATACGCACGTCGATGACGCCCAGATCGTTGATCGGGTTGGGGGCGTGATAGAGAGTGAGGCCGGGCCTTAGTTCTCGTTTTTCGAAATCCTTTCCTGCCTGGAGGTACTTCGGATCAAAGGGGTCAAAGGGGATTTCACCGATCTCCTTCATGAATTCGGATTCCTTGGAGGAATCGATTTTCAGGGGATCGATCTTCGGCTTTTTTATGGATGGCAGCTTGTGTTGGGCGTCGATTCGGTGACCGGCGACGTAGTCCTTGCCAAAATATTTATTGGCAACTCGCACGACGTCGGCCTTGGTGACCTTGCCAAGCAGGTCGATTTCACCGACCGCTTCTTGCCAAGTCCGGAAGGAGAGGAAGGCATCACGCATCAGCTCGACTCTTTTCGAGTTGTTTTCCAGGTCCTGTTTGCGTCGCTTCTTGAAATCGTTGATCACGGCTGGAAGGATCCAGTCCTCGAATTTCCCTTGCTTGATGCTCTCGATTTGGGCGAGCAACAGGTCTTCCACTTCCTTGAGGGTTTGTCCTTCCTTGGGTATGCCTTGCAGAAACTGGGCCCCGTAATCGTTCAGGTTGTAAGGGAAGGAACCCGCAGCGCGTACGGCTTGCGCTTCGACCAAGTTCAGGTTGATCAATCCCGCCACTGAATTGTCCAGTACCATGTCGAGGAGACGAAGAGCCGCCCAATCCTCGTGTTTCCTTGGAACGGTACGGAAAGCCAGCAACACTTGCTCCTCGCCTTCGTATTTCACTTGCACGAACTCTCGACCATTGAGGGGCTTTTCTTCCCAGCCCAGGGTCTCGATGGGTTGTTTCCCTTTCTTCCATCTCTTGAATTCCTTCTCGATCAATTTCAAGATCACCTCTGGATCAAAGTCGCCCGACAGGCAGATCGCCATGTTGTCGGGAACGTAGTATTTATTGAAAAATGCCTCGATTGCTTGGATGGATGGGTTCTTGAGGTGTTCGACCGATCCCAAGGTGGGTTGTTGCCCGTAGGGATGATTCTTGAAAAGGAGGGCGTTGACCTCGCGGTAGATCAGTCGGTTCTTGTTGTCTATGGAACGGTTCTTTTCCTCGTAGACCGTTTCCAGTTCGGTATGGAAGAGACGAAACACGGGGTTTTGAAAGCGTTCCGCCTCGATTTTCGCCCAGTGCTTCAATCGGTTGGCCGGCAAGTCCACCTTGTAAACCGTTTCCTCGTTGGAGGTGTGGGCGTTGACCCCCTTGGCTCCCATGTCGGCGTAAACGCGATCGAATTCGTTGGGTACGGCAAAGCCGGCGGCCTTTTGCGACACCTCGTTTATGGTGACGTAAATTTCGTCTCTGCGGGTGGAATTGGTTTCCTTGGACCGTTCCTCGTACAGTTGAGTGATGCGGTCGAGGAGAGGTTTTTCCTTCTTGAAGTCAATGGTTCCGAAGTGGGTTGTCCCCTTGAACAGTAGGTGTTCGAGGTAATGAGCGAGGCCAGTGTTGGTGGAAGGGTCGTGCTTGCTGCCAGCTCTCGTGATGATCTCGGCGTAGAACCGAGGTTCTTCATGGTTTGGGCTGAGGTAAACGGTCAGGCCGTTTTTCAATTGATGAACTTCGACGTTCATTGGGTCGTTGGACGCTTTTTCCTCGATTAATTTAGAGCCGCGGACGTCAAGATGACGACAACTGGAGATACCGAGGGCGATCGCCACGAGCAGCGAGCGAGCGATGATTGTGTTCTTGCTCATTTTGTAAGAGGTAGGGTTTTTGTTTGCAGTTGGTCACGGGGCGGAGGATTTTTGCGATTTCGAATCACATTGCACTCCTAAAATCCGATAAATCGATGAAAGTTTATCTTTATGAAAAGTGTGGCACCTGTCGCAAGGCCCTTAAGTGGCTCGACGAAAGGGGCATTGACTACCAACTAGTCCCGATTAGGGAAACCCCGCCGAGTAAGTCCTTGCTCAAGAAAATGCTGAAGGCAAAGGACGGGCAAAGGAAAAAACTCTTCAATACCTCCAGCAAGGATTACCGGGATCCCGAGGTGAAGGATCGCCTGCCCGATTTGTCCGACGACGAGGCGATGGAACTGCTTGCCTCGCGCGGGAACCTTATAAAGAGACCGTTCGTTCTCGAGGGCGACGTTGCCCTCGTTGGTTTCAAGGAAGAAGAGTGGCAAGCGGCCCTCGACCAATGAATCCATCATGAAGCTAGATGAAAAAGTCATCTTGGTTACAGGCGCGGGCACCGGGGTAGGTGCTGCCACCGCCCGTTTGTTGGCCGCCAAGGGGTGCCGGGTGACGGTGAACTACCGAGCGTCGCAGTCGGAGGCGGAGTCCGTGGTCGAGAGCATCGAGGAAGCAGGAGGCGAGGCATTCTCCTGCCAAGCCGACGTTGCGGAGGACGACGAGGCTCGCGCTCTCGTGAAAGCGACCCGAGACCGATTTGGCCGAATCGACGCCTTGGTCAACAACGCGGGAACCACGGCCTTTATACCTTTCGACGACTTGGACGCCGTGACCGACGACGTTTGGCGACGCTTGTTTCAAGTCAACGTCGTGGGGGCCTTCCACTGCGCTCGGGCGGCGGCCTCGGTCATGCGGGAGACCTGCGGCGAAGATGGGGCTGAAATCGTCAACGTAGGATCCATTGCCGGCCTCAAGGCTACCGGCAGTTGCATTCCCTATGCCGCCAGCAAGGCGGCCTTGCACAATTTGACCGTGGCCTTGGCTCGCACCTTTGCTCCAACCATCCGCGTCAACGCGGTGGCTCCTGGGTTCATCACTGGTCGATGGTTGAAGGAAGGACTCGGCGAGGAGAGCTACGAGGCCACCAAGGCCGCGTTCGAGAAAGCGATGCCCTTGCAAGCGGTGTGCGATCCCGAGGACGTTGCCCAAGCGATTGTTTCCTTGTTGGAAGGTTCCGATCTAGTGACTGGTCAAATTCTGGGATGCGATGGCGGCATGAGCATCGCCGAGCCCACCAGCATTTAATATTCTCACGTAGTTACTTCGAAATCCAAGGTTGCCACCGGTCATGATTTTCTAGAAAACAAGCGGCTTCCCTTACTTTTACGTTTTGATTACCCTTTATGACTTTTTCCCTGAAAGGACGCGTTGCCTTGGTAACTGGCAGCAGTCGCGGCTTGGGTCGCGGCATAGCGCTTGCGTTGGGCAAGGCGGGAGCCAAGGTGGTCATCAATTATTTCAACGATCGCTCCTCGGCCGAGGATGCAAGGAGCGAATTCAAGGAGAACGGCATCCACGCCATGCTGATTCGGGCCGATGCATCGGATCCCGAGCAAGTCGCTGGGATGGTGGAGTCGGCTTCCGACAAACTAGGGACTGTCGACGTGGTGGTTCCCAACGCCACGCCCGACCAACCGCAGAAACCGATCGAGGAGTACGATGCCGATTTTTACCGTCAAATGTACGATTTCTTCGTCCTAGGTCCCTACCACTTGGCGAAAGCCGCCTTGCCCGGCATGAAGAAACAGCGCTGGGGCCGGATCGTGAACGTGACCAGCGAGGTCTTTCATTGCGGCGTACCCAACTTCAGCGCCTACGTCGCGGCCAAGGGCGGTCAAATCGGGTGGAGTCGCAGCATGGCCTCGGAGTTGGCTCCCAGTGGAATCACCGTGAACACCGTGGCCCCCGGTTGGATACCGACCGAGCGTCACGCCAACGATCCCCAGGAAGCCTTGGACGCCTATTTCGAGACCATTCCCATGGGTCGCTGGGGAACTCCCAAGGACGTGGGCGACGCCGTCGCCTTCTTCGCTTCCGACGAAGCCAGCTTCCTCACCGGACAAACCCTTTGCGTGAACGGGGGACGCACCCCGTGGTAATTGCCTTCTTTCCTTTTAAATGACTAACATCAACCAACAAACCATTATGAAAACTCAATTCGCTCACAACCTCTTGAGGACTTTTTCCAGCCTATCCATCGTAGCTCTCCTCGCTTTCGGCACCGGTTGCGGGGGGGATGGCAAATCACTCGATTCAGATGTACCCCCAAATACTCCTAAGCCGGCCGCTTCGGATGGTAATGAAACAACGGAAGGCAATGGCACTGCTCCCACTGCCTGGTGGCTAGAAAATGAGGCTGAAGAGGTCGATGACAAAGACAAATTACGAATTGCATTCGTAACGAATATGATTGCAGACTTCTGGAACATCGCGAAAGCCGGTTGTCGAGATGCCGAAAAAGAACTTGGCGTTAAGGTGGAGGTGAAGATGCCTCCCGAAGCCACCGTCATCAAGCAGAAGCAAATTGTGGAAGACTTGGTTTCCTCTGGAATTCAAGCGATCGCCATTAGTCCGCTTGATGCCGACAACCAAGTGCAGTGGTTGGATGGCATTGCCGCCAAAGTGCCGTTGATCACTCATGATTCCGACGCCCCTGGCTCCAAACGTCTCGTTTATATAGGGATGGATAACTACAAAGCTGGTCGCATGTGCGGGGAATTAGTTAAAAAGGCTTTGCCGGAAGGTGGCGCCGTAATGCTTTTTATCGGCCGTCTAGAACAAGATAATTCCAAGCACCGTCGCCAAGGCGTGATCGATGAATTATTTGGTCGTGACCGACCGGAAACTCTCGATCAGTTGGCCTATGATCCGCATGAAGGAGTCCTTGATACCGGCAAGTACAAAATCCTCGGCACTATGACGGACCAAGGCAAAACCGACGTGGCTAAGCAAAAGGCGGCCGACTCAATCAACGCTTATCCCGAAATGAAGGCCATGGTGGGGCTTTTCGAGTACAATCCCCCCGCCTGTTACCAAGCCCTCAAGCAAGCCGGCAAGTTGGGGGAGATCAAACTCATTGGTTTTGATGAGAACGACGTCACTTTGCAAGGTATCAAGGATGGTTACGTGACCGGTACCATCGTGCAGAATCCCTATGAGTACGGCTACCAGTCGGTTAAGGTTCTGAAGGATATTCTCGAGAGTAAGAAGACCGAAGCCTACATTGACATTCCCCCGCGGAAAATTGTGCGCGAAAACGTTGATGAGTACTGGGATGATCTCAGAGTCAAAAAGGAGGGCTGAAGTCTCCTCGGTTGAGTTTGCCTTCACCTTTTTCCTTCTTACCCTTTCATGAGCGATTCATCCACCGAATCTTCTGTTTTGCAGGTGCGCGGCATAGGTAAGAGTTTTCCCGGGGTGCGTGCCTTGCATGAAGTAGACCTAGTCCTAAACAAGAGCCAAGTCCTTGGCTTGATTGGTGAAAACGGCGCTGGGAAGAGCACTCTCATGAAAATCCTGGCTGGAGTACAACCCCCGGATGAGGGTGAAGTTCTCATCGATGGTGAGATCGCGACGATTGGTTCTACCCGCGATGCGCTTTCCCTTGGAATCGCCTTGATTCATCAGGAACTCAACTTGGCTACGAACTTGAGTGTGGGAGCGAACGTTTTCCTCGGTCGCGAACCTTTGCGCAAGGGATTGATCGACGATGCCCGTATCAACGAGGAATCCAGAAAGTATCTTGAAATGGTAGGTTTGGACGTTGATCCCACGACTTTGTTGGGCGATCTCACGATTGGAAAACAGCAGATGGTTGAAATAGCCAAGGCGTTGTCGATAGACGCTCGTGTCCTAATCATGGACGAACCCACATCTAGTCTTTCACAGGCTGAAACTGAATACCTATTCAGGGTGATCAAGGATTTACGCAAACGTGGTGTCAGTGTTATCTACATCTCTCACCGACTAGGGGAAGTGAAGGAGTTGTCCAATCACGTTACCGTGCTGCGCGATGGAGAGAACGCGGGTGAGTTGACTTGCGAAGAAATTGATCACGACGCCATGGTTCGGCTCATGGTAGGGCGCGACCTGTCGGGTCATTTTGCCAAGGAGCAACGCGAAACCGGTGAGCAAGTGCTTGAAGTTCGTGACCTTTGTACAGCGGTGCATCCCGAGCATGCTTTGAGTTTTTCCCTGAAGGCTGGTGAAATCGTGGGCGTTGCCGGCTTGGTAGGCGCCGGGCGGACGGAAATGTTAGAAACCTTGTTTGGAGCGATGCCCTCAGTCGGTGGAGCGATTTTCGTGGAAGGTAATGAAATTGAACTTGATTCACCAGTAGTGGCAATCCGAGCGGGAATGGCTCTAGCTCCTGAGGATCGCAAGACACAGGGCCTTGTCATAGATATGTCCGTTCGTGAAAACATGAGTTTGGCCTCTCTTGATCGGGACAAAAGAAAATGTGGTTTCCTGAATTTCGCGAAGGAAAATGCAATCACCAAGGCAATGATCAAGAGCATGCGGGTAAAGACCCCAAGTGATGAACAGATAGTTCGTTACCTTTCCGGTGGAAACCAGCAGAAAGTCGTGCTTGGCAAATGGCTTGCCATGAAGCCCAAGTTACTCCTGCTGGATGAACCTACGCGAGGTATCGACGTTGGAGCGAAACGTGAAATTTACGGACTTATGGAGGAATTGGCCAAAACCGGCGTAGCTATCCTTTTCGTTTCCAGCGAAATGGAGGAAGTGCTTGGCATGGCTGATCGCGCCATCGTCATGCATGAAGGTAGCATAACTGGGGAACTGGAAGCCGATGAGTTGAACGAGGAAAATATCATGCAGTTGGCAACTGGTGGAGGCAAGGCGGCCTGAATCTAGCTTAGGAGGAATCGTCAGTTGAACCTTAAGGTCATAGGAATCTCCCTTCTGCTTGTTGGCTTGTGGGTCTACATGGGGCATACGGAACCCGAATCATTTTTGGCGCCCAACAATATTGAAAACCTTTTTCGTCGCACCGGAATGTACGGCATTTTGGGTATTGGTGTTGCCTTTGTAATCATTACCGCGGGTATCGATTTGTCCATTGGTTCCATCGTGTGCTTGAGTGGATGCCTTCTTACGCAATTGCTGACGGTGAATTACGAACCGTTGGATCCTGTCGAAAAAGTTTTCGCCATCGATCCTGATCAGCAAGTGGTCGTGATGGAGGGTGATGTCAATCGCTTCCAGGTGGGAGACAATATCCGTTATTTTGGGGGCAAGAAGGCTCGCAGTTCGGTGGCCAAGGTCATTGTTGTCCAGAAAACAAATCTTCCGGATGCCAACGATCAACTGACTCAAGCCGGAACGCTACTTAAAGTAAGTGGTCTCAAAGGCAAACGAGACCGAGCGGGGTCGTTGGTCAAGCTACACTCACTCAAACGGGTGGATCCTGATTCATCGACGGTTGTTCTCGACGGTCGGCATCCCAACGTCATTGAGCGCGATCAAATTGCTTTTGTGAATCCATCCGGTGGTTTGGCTAGGCTCACAGTCTCTTCTGTGGAAATCGTCGGAGAGGAAACGAAAGTCGTCTTGGTCGGTGACACAGGCTCAGTGTCAAGCGAGTGGATGGCCATGCCTTATGACCGTCAGCAGCTAATGTCCGTTCCTTCCGCCCTGTTGATCGTGATCTTATTTGCCTTGGTCCTGGGTTGGCTCCATGGCCTTCTAGTTACCAAAATCAAACTGCAGCCTTTCGTCGTCACTTTATGTGGACTTTTGTTTTATCGAGGCATTTCTCGATGGTTGGTGGATGACCAAACAGTAGGTTTGGGAAACGAATATGAAACGCTGGGCCTAATGGCCATAGGCAAGCCCTGTTCTTTGTCATTCCTGTTGTTTGCCACAGGAGCAGCCTTGGCAATCTGGTCTCTTTACAAGACAGCCCGAGAATTCGCCGGATTATCCAGATCCCTTTTGTCCACGCGCATTTTAACCATTTGTTTTGGAGTTTTTGCTGCAGTCATTGGCTCTTCTCGCTATTGGGAAGGATATGAATTTGTTGGGGGAACTACCCTGTTTTCCTTGTTTGGCTTTGAATTCACGACTTGGTCCGTTCTTATTCCCGAGGAAGCAAGGGATAAGCCGGTTGAACTAGCTTCCCTTATGCAATGGTGCTTGTTGGGAAGTGTTTGTTTGCACTTTGGCTATGCTAACTACAAAAATTACAAAGCGGTATACAAGCAAACGATCTTTATCTCGCTATCATCTATTCTTATCTACACCTCCGGTGGTGACTTGATCGGGGAATTGCAGGTTTCGATCCCTGATTGGCCCCGTCTATCCGATTCAATTTCCGTGATCCTCAAGATTGCAATTATCGGAGCCTTTGCCTACCTGTTTTTACGAGTCTTGTTTTCTTACCACAAAAGGTTCCTCGAAGTAGTCGGATCTTGGGCAATCTTTTTGGATCGATTCTTTTTGTATTCACTACTCATTGCTGTAATTGGAGCCATTTCCAACGTCTTGATGCCTTTCCCGATTTGCTTGATGTTAGTGATCGCGGCGATTGCTGCTTTGTTCCTCAACAAAACAATTTACGGTCGTTACATGTTGGCTCTGGGAAGCAACGAGGAAGCCGCTCGTTTTTCTGGTATCAATACCCATAAGATCACAATCATCGCCTATGCGATTTGTACCTCTTTAGCAGCCGTTGGTGGTATTATTTTTGCCGTCGATTCCAATTCGGTGGCCCCTTCCAGTTTCGGGAATTTCTTTGAACTTTACGCTATTGCTGCTGCAGTTTTAGGTGGTTGCAGTCTACGGGGAGGTGAAGGGAGTATTCTGGGAGTGATCATAGGTACAGCTTTGATGCAGACATTGTACAACCTGATTGTCTTGAAGGGGATCTCCGATACTCTCGAGTTCGCCATTATTGGTGCCGTTATCCTCGTAGGAGTCATTGCCGACGAGATGATCAAGCGGGCAATGGCTCGCAAGAGAGCTGAAGCTTAAATGATCTCTTAATGATCGGTTGCCCTCAAAGCCCAAGGCACGAAAATGTCTTTGGTTCCAAGAGGAACCTTTCCTTTCTCACACACTCATGAAACCGATCAATCAATTCCTGCTCGAAAATAATTTGAGAATTGCGGACAACCCGTGCGTCAGTCCCGATTTCTGCCTCGACTGGCAAGGCCTTCTAGCCGACTTGGCCGCGGGCGTCGACGTGGTTCATCACGACAAGAGCGGGGTGTCCACTTCTCATGGCGAATGGTCCCTGGTGGAAAATCGCCATGGCGACCACGCATGGCGTCTTGATCCTGCGGATGCCACCGCCTCCGGGCTCGAGGAGTTAATGGAGGACGGCAGTTCCATTGAGGGACAGGTCTACTTCCCCGCCAGTTACGAAAACTTGATCCGAGCCAAGAACCTCTTTCAGGAAGCGGACTCGAACTGTTCCATCTTCCCGGGGGCAGGGGCCGATCTCGGCCGTTCCACTCTCGGAATCGGAGCCCGTTTCACCACCCTGCACTGGGATGGGGTGGATTGGGCCATGAGCCGATTGGGCAAGGGCCTGACCGCGAACCAGAACAGCATACCTCGGGAACTGGTCTACGACGTCGATGAAATGCTCGCTGACCGCCTCGACTCCGTGCCGTTTCCCTTCATCGGGTGCGACGTTCCCGAGGGCCACCAAGGCCAAAGCGTGGAAGGCATGAGCCACGGTTGCGTGTTGGCCAAGCTGAAGAGTGGGTTTCACCGACTGG
Organism: Opitutia bacterium; assembly: GCA_002721705.1. Lineage (GTDB taxonomy): Bacteria > Verrucomicrobiota > Verrucomicrobiia > Opitutales > Seribacteraceae > UBA2993. The sequence continues at coordinate 11,849 of PBLJ01000061.1, read as the reverse complement.
GCATACCATGGAGTTTCAACGCCGACCACCAACCCATCGGAGGCAAGTTCGACGTGCGCGAGGATCAATTGGTGTCCGGTTGTCTCTTTGCCAGTTACATCACCTTCGATATTTCTCCCGAATTGGCCGAGACCGAGGTGCCTGCGTCCATCGAGGAGAAAGCAGCCTACGTCGCGGCCAACGTTCCCGTCGATCTAGTTGACGCCGCTCGCCGGCGAGTGGAGGAGGCGGGGCTCCAGCCATCGGAGGATGAATTCAACGGGTTGCTCGCCTACGTCTGGCCTGCGATGGAGAAAATGAAGGTTCGCGACGAAAAATACCGGGCGGCTCGCGAGGCCGCCTTTACTACCGACGTTGGCCAAGCCTATCTTCGAGAACTGTCGATCGACGAATTGCCCGGTCTGACCACTCCCGAAACCACCGCCGTGATGTTGGCGTTGGCTTTCGAGATGGAGATGCCGATCCATTTCGTGGCTCCCGCTTTCGGTTTCCAGAAAAACATTCCGTATCCCGACAACGACGAGTTGCGCGTCATGGTCTCGAAAATTTGGGCGGTCTGCGAAAAATTCGGCGTGGCCATCGGCTTTCACTCCGGTTCCGGCAAATCAGCCGAAAACTATCAAGTAGTGGGAGAGATGACCGGTAGCCGCTTGGAGATCAAGACCAGTGGTCGTTACACTTATGAGATGGGAGTCGCCTTGCACGCTTCGACCAACGATTCCGACCAAGCCCTTTGGAATGATTGGTATGCCTTCACTCTCGATTTGGCCGTTGCCGGTTGTTTTGCGGCCGACGAGACCGAGCGGAAAATGGCCCGTGAATTCGTCGCCGATACCCTGTCCTCCGCAGGAGACAACCCGGAGGTCTTTGAAAACGCCGGCGTTTGTCGAGTTGCCCTGGAGGCTCTGGAACCAAGCCCTGACCACGTTTTTTGGTTCGAATACAATTTCCTCTACGTGTTGGCTGCCGAAGGGCAGGCCGACAAAACCGCTCTCGGCGACCATTCACCAGCAGGTTACCGTCAACGAAGTCGGTTCTACTCGATCAGTGACGAGGGTCGACTCCTATTCGCCTGCAACGTGGCCCGCTACATTTTGTTTCTTGCCGAGAACGTTGGCATTGCGGACGCCACGACTTGCGCCGACGCTCGCTCCGAATTGGGCACTTTTTCTACCTTTGCCGCTTTCCATGAAAGCATAGCCAGCTCTTCGAGCTAGTTCTCGTTGAGGGTTTCCAGCAGGTCCGCGTCCAGGTATTTCTTGACCGTTCTGCGGTCAATACCCAAGCGTCGAGCGGTCTCCTCGTATTTCCCCGTCTTGAAGTAGACTAAGGTGACGTACCGACTTTGCAGTTCCTCCAGGGAGATTTTACCCGTTGCGAGGTCGTTCGCTAGTTCCTGACCTCCTGAGCCAGTTGTTTCGTCGGGATGATATTCCCGGTGAATGAGGACGTTGCGGACGCATTGTTGAAGTTCGCGAAAGTTTCCCGGCCAAGGGTATTCTGGCCCAAGTTCACGCTTGATCCACGAGCATGTCTCGTCGGTCAAGGTGGGAGCCTCGTCGGGACCCGCCACTCGACTTGCGACGAAGTTGACCAAGTGCTCCAGTTCGTTGGGTGAATTTTGTAGAATTTCAGTGAGCGAAGGGGTTCTAATGCGATTTGCGCACAATCGGTAGTAGAAATCCTCGCGAAAGCGGCCCGCTTGCATTTCCTCTGCGAGGTCCCTGTTCGTGGCCGCCATAACCTTACCCTCGAAACGGGTTGGTTTGACGTCTCCCAGACGTTGAAAGCGGCGAGTCTGCAACACACGCAACAGTTTCACTTGAGCTTCCGGCTTGGTCTCGGTGATTTCATCCAGAAAGACAGAGCCACAAGGTCCGCAGGTCTCGAAATAACCTTTCCTGTCCTGCAGAGCCCCGGTGAATGCCCCCTTGGCATGCCCGAACAATTCCGATTCCAACAAGGTCTCCGACAAGGCGGACAAGTTGATGGGATGAAAGGCGGAGAGGAAATCGGCGGTGAACCGGCCTTTTTTTTCGTCGAATGGAATGAATCGCGACAACCCGATGGCTCGAGCCACCAATTCCTTTCCCGTCCCCGAGGGACCGCTGATTAGGGTGGTGACGTCACCCATGCGCCCATAGAGTGAACGCTGGTATCGAAGCATGTCGTGGGTAAAAATGGATTCCCAGACGCGAGCTCTCAGGGTCTCGAGGGCGGGACTGGTTCCGACGATGGCGTCAAAGACGTGAAAGAAGGCCCGCCTAACCTGAAAGAAAACGGCAAAAAGATGAGTGGCCGAGTAATCGGAGGGAACCAGTTTTTCCTTCTCGGGAAAGAACCACTCGAAGCGCTCGGCAAAGGAATGAAAGACGGGCCCATAGTCTCCTTGATCCGCTTCCTTTGCATGGGCTTCCTCTATTTTTGCGATGAAAGGTTCACGCACCTCGTCGAATATCGTGAGAAAAGCCAAGTCCCGGTAAATAGAGAAGTCGCGCGCCGAAAGCTTTTCCGTTGCTCGTCGCTCGAGAATGGAAGACCTGGCCTTTTCAGCTAACTTTGCGGCGACGCCCAACCTTACCAGATTCGGGCTGAAGAGACGTCGATGAAAGTTGCCCGTTTGGGGTGTTGCAGTTGCTTCGTAAGCATCTCCCAAAATCCCCTTTTCCAAATTTCGGCGCTCGGAAGTGAATGGGTTGCAGGCAAGCAACCTGGATAAGTTCTCAACCTTTGGGCGTTCGTCTGGGAAGAAGAGCTGATTCATGACCTTGATTAGTGCAGAAGGTCATGAATGAAAAGGTGAAGTGTACGTTTAATGCAAGTGAAAGTACGTTTAATGTTTGTTTTGTGGGTTTTTGAAGTAGGGGTGGGGAGGGTTGTGTTTAAACTAAATAAAACGCTAAGCCCTTGTGTACATGGCTTTATGAAAAATATATCCCTCTGATGGACTTGTTTTCTTTCTTTGGCGCGAAAACAGCGATTAAGGGAGGCATGAAAACTAAAAAATCACCTTTGAAAGAAAATGAATGGAACGAACGATTGAAGGGAGGGCGTTCGCTCACCCGTATCGCAAAGTCATTTTTACGGTTTCCGCATTTGGGTGAAACCTATCGTCGAGCGGAGATCCAAAGTCGTGAGTCGTCGACGGACGCATCGATTTTCGAGAGCGTACTGGAAACTTTGGGTTCACGCCTGGAAGTGTGCGATGAGGACTTGGATCGCATCCCCGAAGAAGGCCCCTTGTTGGTAGTGTCGAATCATCCCCTCGGTGGTCTGGATGGCTTGGCCTTGATGTCCTTGATCCTGAAGCGGCGGCCGGATTGCAAATTGCTCGCCAATTCCATTCTGGAGCAGTTCGAGGCCTTTCGCCCATCCCTTTTTCCAGTAAACATTCTAGGAGAAGAAAACGCCCCCGGAAAAAATATTGCTGCCTTGAAGGGAGTGTTTGGCTGGTTGAGGAACGGAGGTTGCCTGGCTGCTTTCCCGGCAGGAGAAGTTTCCCATTGGAGATGGAAAACCCTCAGCGTTTCGGATGGGGCATGGAATCCGACTGTAGCGGCCATGGCCATGAAAACCAAGGCGACCGTGGTTCCGGTGTTTTTCGAGGGACGCAACAGCCTGTGGTTCCAAGGAGCCGGATGCCTTCATTCTCGTTTGCGCACCTTGTTGCTTGGTCGGGAGTTATGGAAGCGTCGTGGCACCTCCATAAGGGCTCGCGTGGGCGAAGCCTTGGCCCCCTCTCGCATCCAAAATTTCTCAGATGTCGAGGAGTTGAACGACCACCTTCGGTTGCGGGTCGATGCCTTGCGGGGAACGACCAAGAAGGCTACTCTGAAAATCAAGGAGCCAGTTCGAGAAATTCTCGCCGAGCACCCGTCCCAGGAGAAAATCGAGCAGGAGATTCGAGATTTGCCTAAGGAAGCGGAGTTGACCCGCAAGGGCGATTTCGTGATATATTGCACTCAAGCCTCGCAAATTCCCCACCTCATGCGTGAGATCGGAATTCTTCGCGAAGTGACTTTCCGTGACGTGGGGGAGGGTACCGGCAAGAGCATAGACTTGGATTCATTCGACGAGTATTATCATCAACTGTTCGCATGGGACTGCAAAGAGAAGAAATTGGTCGGAGGTTATCGACTGGCAGTAGTTGAGGAAGTGCTTCGAACACGAGGCCGCAAAGGGCTTTATCTTCCCAGTTTATTCTCCGTTAGGAAAAGTTTCTACAAGGAGATGGGGCCTGCGGTCGAATTGGGGCGATCTTTCATCCGACCTGAATACCAGCGCAAGTTCGCCCTCTTGGGTTTGCTATGGCGTGGGATAGGCGAATTTATGAACAGACGGCCCGGATGCTGTGTTCTTTACGGCCCAGTCAGCATCTCGTCCGATTACGCTCCGCTTTCCCGCAACCTCATGGTTCGTTTCCTACGGCACAGGGAATGGTCGCCTGACATGGCCAAACGGGCGCGGGCGAAACATCCCTTCAAGGGCTCGGAATTACCGCGTTCCTTGAAGCGCTGGGTGCGTGACGAGGATCGTAGTATCGATGAAGTTTCAGCCATAATATCGAGTGTGGAACCGGATGGGAAGGGAGTGCCCGTGCTGGTGAAGCACTACCTGAAAATGAAAGGTTCCTTCGTTAGTTTTGGCGTGGATCCCGATTTCGGCAACGCCCTCGATGGTCTCATCGTAGTGGATTTGCGTGACGCGAGCGATGCTCATCTTCGCCGTTATCTAGGTGAGGAAGGCATGAAGCAAATGATTCTCGCCCGGTCGGAAAGAAATATCAACAAAGAGAAAAACCAGCAAGAAAGGACAAAATAATGAAGACTAGAAATATCGTGGTAACCGGCTTGATTTCCTTGGTGACTATACTGCTATTCGGTGGATGCCAAACGCGCTCGATTTCCAATGTGGGATATCGATACGGCAACAGTCACGGCTACCAAGGAGAATTGAACGAACTCTCGGTGCTGGGCGTACGGGTCAACGAAGAGGTTTCGAGTGAAGACATTGCCCAAGCTCTTGATGAAAGAGGTCGAAACCCCTTGGAATTGAACAAAGGGGACGTTCTCGCGGTCATTCAATCCGGGGCCCGCTTTCCCGACAAGGAGATGCTAGGTTCGCTTGAACCTCTCGCCAAGATCGTACCTTTGTCGGGCGTTTCTCCTAAGCCCCGTGAAGATCGAAGAGGCAAGGAATCCATCCGCATGGATAAATCCCTACGCATGGCTGCCGCCAAGGGAGGAGCGAACAAGATGTTGGTTTATTGGGGTATCCTGGAATCGGCTTCCGAGCCCGAGCAAGCCGCCAAGCAACTATCCTGGGTGCCCATTGCCGGTCGTCTCATTCCAGATGAGACCCAGCATGTGCAGATTCGCGTGAAGGCCGCCCTCATCGACGTCGCCACGGGTCATTGGACCCTGATTCGGACTGAGCCCTTGCAGGACAAGCGCATGAGTTCGCGACTGACCAGGGCAAGCTCGGACCTCAAGCAGGTCCTTGCCCTCAAGGAGAAAGCCTACGGGCAGTTTGCAAAGGACCTGAAGGAGCGTTTCCAGCTCTGACTCTCGTACTCGCCTTCTAGCCATGCTCAACGCCATCTGCCAAGAATTTTGCGAGGGTGTCTACCACTTGAATGGTAGAACTCACGTGGTCATGGAGATTCAATACTTCACGGTTCTCCAACAACGACTTATGCTGCACGGATACGTGTGCGAGTCAGTGTTGCGCATATTCGAGCGCAAGGGATTTTGTAACGCAACCTTCACGAAGGCAAAATCAGACGATCTTAGTCATCCGGAATCGGTTTTCGGATCGTCCAGGTGACCAAGGTCACGATCCGGGCAAACCAAATTACGGACTCGTTGCTTGAGTTCCTTGATTTGCGGAAAGCCACCGTCACGTTTGCGACACCAAATGAGCGTATCGCCCAGTTCGATTTGAAACAGGCCTGCAACCTCGTGTTCGGGAGCCAGAGCGACCTCCCTTAATTCTTTGCTGAAAGTGCTCAATAGTTCCTGTGACATCCAACACGCTCGCGGTAGCCATTTGCACCGAGGGCAATAGCGTATCAAAATCTTGGCCGAGCCTTTTTCCGTCATTTGTCGATTTTGTTTATTGAATGGTTGCGCGCGCGAATTACGAAGCTTACCTTTTTTTCCATGTTTGGAAAAAAGGCAAATGCCTTCCTCGTAATCGTTCTCCTTTTTGCCGCGATCAAACCGGTCTTGGCCAAAGAGAAGTTTTCGAGCGAAGATCTAGACTTTTTCGAGTCCAAAGTACGGCCTCTTTTGGCGGAGCGCTGTTACAAGTGTCATTCCCACAAGGCCAAGAAACTCAAGGGTGATCTCTACCTCGATAGCCGCAAAGGCCTTTTGCATGGAGGAGACAATGGGCCCGCGGTAAAGCCAGGCGATCTTGCCGGCAGTTTGCTCATTGATGCGATTCGCTATCGTGATCCCGACTTGCAGATGCCGCCCAAAACCAAACTGTCGGAGCGAGAGATAGAGATTCTGGAGAGATGGGTTGAACTGGGAGCTCCTTGGCCGGAAGAGGAAGAACCCAAAGGCTCTGTTGCGGAGAAGAAATTCGATATGGATGGGCGAAAGGCTTCGCATTGGTCTTGGCAGGCCGTCTCCAAACCTTCGCTTCCCGTCGTCAAGGATGCCAAGTGGGGGGAGTTGCCCATCGATCGTTTCATCCTCGAGAAACTGGAAAAGGCTGGTTTGCCCCCCGGCGAGGCGGCGGATCCTAGAACCATTCTGCGACGTCTCACCTTCGACCTTCGCGGCATGCCACCTTCAGCTCAGGAGGTAAAGGCTTTTGTCGAGGATGATTCTCCCGATGCCTATGAAAAAGTCGTCGATCGCTTGTTGGCATCCCCGCAATTTGGCGAGAAATGGGCTCGTCACTGGATGGATCTCTTTCGCTACGCCGAGAGCCGGGGGCACGAGTTTGATTACAACACCCCCAACGCCTTTCGCTATCGCGACTATCTCATCAGATCGCTCAATGATGATCTTCCCTATGACCAGTTCGTGACCGAGCACGTGGCGGGCGACGTGCTTGAAAGTCCACGAGTGAACCCTCAGTCCGGAGCCAATGAATCCGTTCTCGCAACAGGGTTTTGGTTTCTCGGTGAATGGATTCATTCCCCAGTGGACACTCGTCAAGACGAAGCCGATCGCTTCGACAACATGATTGGAGTGTTTTCCAAGAGCTTTCTGGGACTTACTATTGCCTGCGCCCGGTGCCACGATCATAAGTTCGATGCGATCTCCACCAAGGATTTCTATGCCTTGCAAGGCTACTTGCAGAGTTCCGGTTACCGACAGGTTCGTTATGAGAGCATGGTGCAAAACGAAGACGTTTCCCGCAAGTTGGACGAGCTCGAACGTTCATCCGGTTTGGCAAAGAAGGTCTCCTCCTTGTTGGTGGAAGGCACGCGGCATTCCGCCAAGTACATGTTGGCTGCAGGGAAAGTCCTGAGGGGTGAGGTAGGCGAGGCGGACCTGCTCAAGGAAGACAAGCCAACTGCGGATGGCCCCATTGTCTTTGCGGATTTCGAGGATGGGACCTATGGCAAGTGGTTTTCCACCGGCACGGCATTCGGCAAAGGCCCGGTAACCCTTGCAACGAAGGCGGAATACCAAAAGGACGTCCGCCCACAGGGAAAGTATTTCGTCAACTCCCACAACGTTCGCAAAGATCCTGCCAACGCAAACGTTCGATTGGGCGATGACCAGTTGGGTACCTTGACCAGTCCCCGTTTCCGCATCGAGAGAGACTACGTCACCTTTCTCATTGGCGGTGGCTCCTTCAAGAAGGAAACTTGCGTCAATCTATTGATCGATGGCAAGGCTGTCCTTTCGGCCACCGGACGGAGCAACAACACCATGTTCGAGACCGTTTGGGACGTCAGGAAATGGAAGGGCTCGGAAGCCCGCCTGCAGGTTGTCGACAAGCGCCAAGGCTCTTGGGGGAACGTGGGATTGGATCACGTGGTGTTCACCAACCAAGCCAAGGCCTCTCCTGTCGCCGTGACCGTGCAATCGGAATCGGGATTCAAAAAGGAAACCGTTACGGCTTACGCCAAGTCCGAGGGTTTGGACGACAAGATTTTGCAAGCATGGGTCGATTCTCTCGAGAGTGCCCGCAAAGATCGAGCCAGCTTGTTGGCTCCCTTGGTTGCGGTGTTGGGAGCCAAGAAACCCGACTGGAGCTTGGTTCGTTCAACCTCCGCCGACGCCACCAATCGCCGTACTCGCTATAAGGAAGCCCTTGGTCGCTTGGAGTTGGCCGTCAATTATGCTTCCCCTCGCCCCGGAGACTTCATGCAAGACGGCGTCACCTTTGGCCGTCGCCCCAAATTGCCCGGCGATTTGCTCTTGAATGAATCAGGAGACTTGGTTGGCATGGCTCGCTGGGGCATGGCTCGTCGAGATCCTGTATGGAAAGGATTGCGCATCGTCGACTCGGCCAGGGATTCCGGTGGAGGCCTCAATTTCGTTCGAGCGGGCATTACTTTGCGTACACCCACCTTTACGAACCTCAACGGCGATGCCCATTATCTTCTTCGCGGCAAAGGAAAGGCGGTTGCAGTGGTTGATTCGCATCGTTTGATTCAGGGGCCCCTGCATCGCAATGCTTCCATCGACGTCGGTCGACCGGGCCAACTTGCCTGGGCTTCTCAGGACTTGGACAGGAAGGGCCAAACTTATCTTGGGCATCGCCTTCACGTTGAGTTCACGCCGACCACAGGGGATGACTTCGAGGTCTTGATGATCGACCTGTCAACGGATTCAGGAGCTCGCAACGAGGTCATGGCTTACTTGAATAATCCGCCCAATCTCCTCTATGCCGGTATGGAGAAATTGGGGGAATTGCCCACCCGCGAGCAATTGACGGACCTGGTTGCAAGCAATTTGCAGTCGGTTGCCGCCAAGTTGGCGGATGGCTTGGGATCGGAACCGCAATCCATGGAATGGGCGAAGATCGCCAACTGGTTGGTGCAGCGCAAGGATGCCTTGGGGCTTGGCGACTCAATTCCAGGCAAGGAATTTCTTGACCGCCATCGTCAACTGAGAAGCGAGATAAAGAGGGATTCGAGGACCGCGATGGCCATGCTGGATGGTTCGGCGGACGACGAATACGTTTTTGTCCGCGGCAATCACCGGAGCCGAGGAGAAGACGTGCCACGTCGATTCATCGAAGCCTTGGGCGGCTTGGATGAACCAGCTCCAAAAGTAGGAAGCGGGCGGCTTGAGTTAGCTCGTCAAATCACCGATCCAAAACGAACCCCCTTTGTAACCCGTGTCTTGGCGAATCGTTTGTGGCACCACCTCTTTGGTCGTGGCATCGTGGCGTCAACCGACGATTTCGGCGTGCTGGGTCAAAGACCCACCCATCCGGAGTTACTCGACTATTTGGCCAGTCGCCTCGTGGAGCATCAATGGTCCGTCAAGGCTTTGATCAAGGAAATCGTGATGAGCCGCTCTTATCGTATGAGCAGTCTGGCGGGGGGGGACGGCGAAGAGAAAGATCCTGCGAATCTCTTGTGGCGCAGAGCCAACGTCAGGCGCTTGCAAGCCGAAGCGATTCGTGATTCCCTCCTTTTTCTATCGGGTAGGCTGGATTCCAAGATGTACGGTCCTCCCGTCTCCACCTACCTCACCGATTTCATGCAGGGCAGGGGACGACCGGGTCAAGGGCCCTTGGATGGCGGCGGCAGACGCAGTGTCTACCTTTCCGTGCGCCGTAATTTTCTTTCCCCCTTCATGTTGGCCTTCGACGCTCCTTCCCCTTTCAACGCCGTGGGTCGCCGAACGACTTCCAACGTGCCTTCCCAGGCTCTTATCCTGATGAATGACCCTTTTGTCGTGGGACAAGCGGATTTGTGGGCCAAACGCATCCGTGGGCAGGCAACCGAAACAGACGAGCGAATACGCATGCTCTACGAGGCTGCTTTTTCGCGAATGCCCAGCGAATTGGAAATGGATGCATCACTTGCGTTTCTCGCTTCGCAAGCCAAGCTTCATGGAGTGCCTGAAGACAATGACTTGCCTTGGAAAGATTTGGTCCATGCCATCATAAACGCCAAGGAATTCATTTATTTGAACTAAGGGAGATCATTAAATCATGAGCCATCATTGCGGCAGGTATCGCGAAGCGCCCACCACAAGGCGCAAAATGCTGAAGTCATGCGGAATGGGCTTTGGAGCCGCTGCCTTTTCGGCCTTGCTCCAAAACAAGTCCTTCGCGGGTTTGGATTCCGCGGGTAAAGACCGTCATTCGGCCTTTGACCCGTTGAAACCACGCCGTCCGCATTTTCAACCAAGGGCCAAAAGCGTCATCTTTCTCTACATGGACGGCGGGGTGTCGCACGTCGACTCCTTCGACCCCAAGCCGATGCTGAACAAGCACAATGGACAGGATCCACGCAAGCTCATGGACGTCCAACCCACCCAATTCAATAGCATCGGCAAGGTTCTCGCCAGCCCTTGGCAATTCAAGAACTATGGCAAGTCCGGACTCCCGGTCAGTGACCTCTTTCCTCACGTTGGAGAGCACGCGGATGATCTTTGCGTGATCCGTTCCATGACCTCCAATTTCTCCGAACACACCAACGCCAACTATTTCCTTCATACCGGCAGTGGCTTGCAAGGTCGGCCCAGTATGGGAGCTTGGGCTGGTTATGGCTTGGGGAGCTTTAATCAGAACCTGCCGGGCTTCGTGGTCATCAATGGTGGCCTGATCCCACCAGGCGGCTTGGACAATTTCAACGCTGGTTTCCTGCCGGCGGCCTACCAAGGCAGCGTTTTCAAGGCGGCGAACCCTCCAGTCTCAAACGTCGTGCGCAGCGATCCCACCGACGCCATCCAGCAGGCCAAGCTTGGCCTCATGCGCAAACTGGATGCCGAGAACTTGAAGCGGGCGGGCGAACACGATGCCCTCGAGTCGGCCATTTCGAATCACGAGTTGGCCTATCGTATGCAAATCGAAGTGCCCGAGTTGATGGATTTGTCCGATGAGCCTGAATACCTCAAGGAAGCTTACGGCTTCAACCAGAAATGGAAAGGCACCCAAACCTTCGCTCGCTCTTGCCTAACCGCTCGCCGTTTGGTGGAGCGCGGTGTTCGCTTTATCGAGCTTACTTGCCCAGGTGGTTCGGGCGACCGTTGGGATCAGCATGGAAAGTTGCGAGACGGGCATACCAAGAACGCTCGTTCGGTAGACCAACCCATTGGCGCCTTGCTCAAGGATTTGAAGCAGCGCGGCCTCCTCGAAGAAACCCTCGTCGTTTGGACGGGAGAGTTCGGGCGCACGCCCTTTGCTCAAGGCGGAGACGGTCGGGACCATCATCCTTGGGGCTTTTCTCTCTGGATGGCGGGCGGAGGAATCAAGGGAGGCACGACCTACGGGGCTACCGACGAATTTGGCTACCACGTGGTGGAGAACAAACTCGAAATTCATGATCTGCATGCCACCATGCTGCATCTTCTAGGCGTGGATCACGAGAGGTCCACCTTCCGATGGGGAGGCAGGGATATGCGTTTGACCGACGTTCACGGCCATGTCATTAATGATATCATAGCTTAATTTCGGATTTATGGATGACCCAGTCGAGCATGACCCCCAAGCAGTCTCTGCAGAAGCTGTCGTTGACGGTGCCTACGACACTTCGCTGGAGGAGTACGCCGAGGAAGATTTCCTTTATCAGGAAAATGCATTCCAGCAATACTGGCGGCAAAACCGCTTGCTCAACAGCATGCTCATTTCCTTGTTGTTCATATTGCTCCTGTTCTGGGTTCTTTGGGACATCATAATTTTTGCGGCCCAAGGAGGTGAGC